>DATMXY010000423.1:0-7315 GCA_035561275.1 Anaerovoracaceae bacterium
CTCCGACGGCTTACCCTTGTCAAGATCGTTTTTGAATAATAATTTAAAATAAAAATGCAGTGAAACAATAAAAAGAAACTGGACATCTCAGGCTTCATAAATCCTGGATGTCAGTCTCTTTTAATCAGTTTAAGACCGGAAGATATCCTGTTAAATTCGTTCGATTACACATCGTTTCATTTAGAAAGAATAGGCCTGATAGTCAAAATCAAATCCGAAATACCGCGGTCCGAAGGCGGCGATGGCGTCCTGGGTCAGGAACTGCTCCCGCGCCGGGACAACGATCATGCCGACTTCTTCGCCCTCGTCAAGCCTGGTGTTTGTCAGGGGTTCGCCGTCCCTCCACCGCAGGAGGATGATCATGTCCGGGCTTGCTGCAACGGGCTTTTCATCCTTCCAGATCACATGGTTTTCATTTTTGAACCATACTTTGTAACGGCTGCCTTCCAGACCGTCCATGCCTTCGATATGATAAGTCCCCCAGTAGTAGCCGTCCCGGTCCTCGGTTTCCTTTTTTACGACCCTGCCCCTGCCGATGAGATGCCCTTTGGCCGCTTTCGCCCCGGCTTCGCAGGGATTTTTTCCGTTTTTCCGGGCGGCCCTGATAGCGCCGCCTACCGCAAGGCACTGGGAAAGAGTACGGGGCACCAGCGTTTCCTTGATGTCTTTTCCGCTCAGGGGGCAGGCCGCTTCAGCCACCTCTCCGTAAGAAGCGCTGCTGATCATTTTGCCGATGCGCTCCATGGCGTAATAATTGAAGGCATAGGTCGTGATGGTGGTGTTGCCCCAGGAGTCCGTAAAGACGGCGGGCAGAAAGTTCTTGCCGCTGATGGCAGGCAGCCCGTGGGTCATTTCGGGGACGGCGCGGCCGGAACAATCTCCGTCCAGCACCGGGATCCCTTTCTGATAGGCGGCAGCCATGCAGCAGCCGGAATTGGATCCGCCAAGCTCCGCCACATACAGGCCCGCCACCTTTTTCCCCATATGCTTTTCCAGTTCATAGATGGCGTTGACCAGCATTTCCGTCGGCGAATATTTCCGGTCCTCGTATCCTTTTTGCTTCATTTCGTCCAGGGTCTGCGGGGTTTTCGGCGCGATGCTTCCCATGAAGAACGCCGTGCAGAACAGTTCGTCGTCCCGGACTTCAAGCGGGTCTTTTAGAGTCAGCCTGTAACCCTTTTCCATGGCCTCTGTCAGAGCATAGCGGCCGGCCGCGGTCTCTCCTCCTCCTCCGGTACCGAAAAATGAATCCAGGATCTACTCCCTTCTTGACGAACTGGCGGATGAAGATCTGCTGAAAACGCTGTCGATCTACATGCTGGACAGCAATATGAGCTCTTCGGCAGCGGCTAAACTCCTTTACGTACATACCAATACCATCATATACAGGATCAATAAGATCAAGGAGAGGCTGCATCTGACTCTTTCCGATACCTCCGAGATCAATTCCCTGTGCACTGCGCTGGCGGTAAGGCGCATTCTGCAAAACAGTCTTTAAGCCTGACTGCTAATCTTCGCAAAACCCGCTTCCGACCAATTTGATCAATGAGGCGACAGCCTCATCCTCGTCTTCGCCGCCGGCCTCGATCGAGATTAAAGTACCCTTTGAGATCCCTGCTGCCAAAATTTCCATCATGCTTTTGGCGTTGATCCGTTTGTTTTCCTTGACCTTCAGAATGGATACTTCAGACTTGAACCTTGAGGCGAGCTGAACGAACTGCGCGGCAGGTCTCGCATGAAGCCCCGTCTCATTTTGGATAATAATTGTTTGTTTTGCCATGATCAGCCCTCCTGGGATCCCGCTGCGGTTATTCAATGACGCGTTTCACATGGTCAACGACATTGGCAACATTTAAGCCATATTTGCTCTTTAGTTCCGCAGTCTTTCCCGATTCTGTAAAGCAATCCGCAACGCCTACCATTGCCAGCCTGGGACGGGTATTCCGCATGGATAAGGCTTCGGCCACAGCGCTTCCCAATCCGCCGACTATGCTGTGGTTTTCGACCGTCACAATGCCTCTCACAGCATCGGCGGTCTTGCCGATCAAGTCCGTATCCAACGGTTTTATTGAAAAAACGTTGATCAACTTACATCTGAATCCCTGCTCTTTCAATGCCTGATAGGATTCATAGGCAAGCTTTGCAGCGGTTCCCTCAAAGATGATGGCGGCATCATCCCCGTCGTCATATAAAATTCTGGCCTTCCCAGGTTTGCATTCCCGCGGCGGGACATCTGCCGGCACCGCATCCCTTGCAGTCCTTATGTATACCGGCCCTTCATGCTCTATCGCGATTCTGATCGCTTCCTCCAATTCCTCGAGCGAGGCGGGAACTAAAACCATAAGGTTCGGGATCACGCGGGCACAGGCAATATCTTCGTTTGCGTGATGCGTGGCGCCGTCCGGACCGTTATCCATTCCGGGATGCGTTCCGATCAGCTTGACATTCAGATTCGCATAGCACGCCTGTCTGAGCTGTGTCCAGGCTGTCCCCGTGACGAAGATGGAAAAGTTCACATAAAAAGCGATCTTTCCTTCCATCGCCAGACCGGACGCGACAGATACCGCGCTTTGCTCGGCGATCCCCAGCTCGACAAACCGGTCCGGGTACTTTTTAAAGAACTCAATTGACGTTGTTGATTTTGCAAGGTCGGAGTCCAGTACGAAGATCCGCTCATCCTCACCGAACCTGCAAAGCGTTTTTCCGACGTGATCCCTGAGCGATACAGTATGCGACACGGCCTGCAATATGGTTTGCGGTACGGTTTGTTCATTCATCGGTCATCCCTCCTGTGCGATCCGGATCTTCCCCACGCGGTCCGGATCCTCCCCAACGGTCCAGATCCTCCATTGCGGTCTTGTATTCCTCATCCGAGATTGCGCCGCTATGCCATTTGGGATTATTCTCCATGAACGAAACACCTTTTCCCTTTACGGTATTCGCAATGATCGCAACGGGTTTGGAGCTCTCGTTCCGCGCTTTTTCCAGGGTGTCCAGGATCTCCTCCATGTCATGCCCGCCGATTTCGTACGTCTTCCAGTGAAAGGCTTCAAACTTCGCTGCAATCGGTTCGATATTCAATACGTCTTTCACGGGCCCGCTGGACGATAATTTATTGGAGTCCAGGATCATTACCAGGTTATTTAAATGGTATTGGGCGGCCTGCAAGACCGATTCCCAGATCTGGCCTTCCGCCAGCTCTCCGTCCCCAACGATGACGAATACCGGGTTGGGATCCCCGTTGGCTTTTTTCGCCAGCGCGACGCCGACTCCCAAAGACAAGCCCTGCCCTAACAGGCCTGTGGTGGCGTCCACTTCAGGAACATCTACCATATGCGGATGTCCCTGAAGGCGGGAATTCACCTTTCGGAACGTTTTCAGCTCTTCATCGCCTATGATTCCTTTTCCGTGCAGGATCGCATACTGTGCGGGAACCGCGTGTCCCTTCGATAAAATCACCTTGCTTCGCGGGGTTTTATCCAAACGGACGTAATTTTCATAGATCGCGGTCAGAAAGTCAATGCAGGACAGCGAACCGCCCGGGTGTCCTGCCTTGGCCAGATATACGATCTCAATAATTTTTTTTCTGTTTTCGTTTGCGATTTGTTTCAGTTCTTTAATGTCTTTCATGTTATCCTCTTATGACGAAACCGTTGATTAAACCATGCCCAGCAGCTTTCCAACCGTAAATATGATGTAGCCGATAAAGTTGAAGTCTGTCTCTGGGAAGCAGGATCCAACCAGACCTACGTCTGCGAATACCGGATACATCAACGCCGGCCCCACGGCGATCAGGATCCCTGTTACAAAGGCTCCCGCGACGCATCCCTTCCAGCCGCCCGTCGCGTTTCCGAAAACGCCCGCGGTCGCCCCGATGAAAAAGTAAGGGACAGCCACCGGAATGATGACCGGCATTTTCAATGCAGCAAATATGAACATGCAGATCAGGCCCGCGCAATATGCCGATATGAAGCCGATGACCGTGGCGGTAGGCGCGTAGGGGAATACCACCGGGCAGTCCAGCGCAGGTTTCGCGTCGGGAATCAGCTTTTCGGAAATCCCTACGAATGCCGGTACGATTTCACCCAGCAGCATGCGGATACCGGTAATTACCACAAAGAGGCCGCCTGCGAAGGTCAGGGACTGGATCAGCGGATAAAGCAGCCAGTTCGTGCCGCCGGCCACTTCCTGGACGCTGGCCTTTCCGGCAATCACGGCGGTTATGTAATAGAAAACGCCCATGGTCAGAGAGATCGATACCACATAATCCTTCAGGAACAGCAGCCATTTTGGCAGGTTGATCTGTTCCGTGCTCTTAGACTTGTCTCCCACCTTGGAACCGATCCACCCGGACATCCCGTAAGCGATCGTACAGTAGTGCCCCATTGCGATGGAATCGTTTCCCGTTATTTCACGCATGTAACGCTGGCAGATCGCGGGATATACGCAGGCCCCCACGCCCAGGATAACCGATCCGAGGATGATGGTCGCCAGGTCGGACAGGCCCATGAATTTGAACAGGACCGTCAGCATGGCGGCAAAGAACAAGCTGTGCTGGCCTGTCAGAAATATGAACTTGAATTTAGTAAGCCTTGCGAAAATCAGATTTGCGACAAATCCCAAAGCCATCACCAGCGCGATAACCAACGAGAATTTTGTTTGAGCCAGAGCCGTTACTGCCTCGGCCAGCGGCAAAACTCCCGTTAAATGAAAGCCTTCCGAAAATAAAGTCTGAAATGAAGTCAAAGCTCCGGCGGCGGCCGACGCGCCGATCCCAAAGATCAGAAATCCGGTGATCGTCTTTAAGGTTCCTGTTATTACGTCGACGGCGCTTTTTCTCTGAAGCAGCAAACCAAGCAATGCCATGCATCCGACCAGCAAAGAAGCCTGACCTAAAATATTAAATACGATAAATTTTAAAATTCCCATACTGTCATCCTCCTACTTTTATTCCTGATATAACTTACAATGAGGCGTCAAATATTCCACGCCTCTTCAGGTCGAAAATTTCCTGCTTATGCGTTATAAACTGCCGAAATACTTCTTCAGTTCCTGTTCCATGTAATCGGTGTTCATAATATCCCTGACGCCGATCACATAAACGCCGGAATCCTTAAAATCATCCACCAGGTCCTGCATCGTTATGATCAGGTCGGCATCCTTCGGATTGGCGCCCGACGCGACGTCATGCTCCAGGATCAGCGGAAAGTTGTTTTTCTTGATCACGCTTTCCAGTTTAATGCGCAGCATCATGGAACTGCCCATACCGGTCCTGCACAGTACCAATGCCTTTTTCATCGTCATACCTCCTTTCAGGCATAAAAATTTCAGTTTTCACGCCGCTGTTCGAATCTTTTTATATAATCCACGATTTCCCCTGCGGAAGCCGCGGAATCTATAACGCGGTAAAATTCCCCTTCCGTAAGCAGCGTCACCAGCTCGGACAGGGCTATCAAATGAGAAGATGAATCAACGGTGGCCAGCATGAAAACATATCTGACCGGATCATTCTGTTCGTTGCCGAAATCGACGCCTTCTCCGAGCCTGACGAAAGAGATCGCCGTCTGGCTTACGCCGAATTTATTGCTCGCATGCGGGATCGCGACACCCTTTGTAATTACGATATACGGACCTGTTTCCTCCACGGTTTTGATCGCGGCGTCGATGTAGTCCCGCGTAATAACGCCGTTTTTCAACAATATCTCGCCGGAATGCCCGACTGCTTCCTTCCACGTTTTCGAATGATCTTCCAATGAAATATACTCTTCTCTTAGAACGTCGCTTAACATTAATTCGTTACTTCCTTTCCCGCCGCTTATATCCTGCTGTAAATGACCGGGCGGCTCGCTGAGATAATTGCCGAAGCCCAGGTCGATCAGCAAATCGCTGATTTTCTGGATCTCTTTTTCATTCAGCAAAGGGCTCACCTGGATCACGGGAATTTCCGCTTTTACGGAAACGGTGGAAATGATAAAATCCGCATAATCACAGGCAAGGGACTGTTTCAGCTGATGCAGCGACAATACCTTGACGATGTCCAGCTGAAAGCACTGCATGACTCTGGACTGTACCATCCTAGAGGTCCCGATCCCGGTGCTGCATAAGATGATCACGCGGGCCCGCCGGTTTTTCAGTTTTTGTTTATTCCGTTCAATGGACGCCGCAAAGTGCAAAACGATATAGGCGATCTCATCGTTGGACAATTTGACTTTCCCGTAATATTCCAGCTCGCCGGCATTGGCCTGAACCGCCTGGTACAGGCCGGGATACTCTTTGAGCATCTGTTCCTTAAACGGATTTTTGTATTCCGCATTGTATCTGAGCTTAACCAGCGCAGTCAGCAGATGATGGTAAAGCCCCTCATTCAATCGGACATCGTTTTCAAATCTGTGGCCCGTGCAAAGGCTTATTTTCTTGATCAGATTTGTCGTTATGATCTGGATGTCGAGCCATTGGTCGTTTCGTCTGCTCGATTCCTCCAGCACGGCTTTTCCCAATAAATGCAGCGCGATATAATAAATTTCCGTCTCGGGCATTTTAACATGGAACGCCGCTTCGATCTTCGATACGATATGGGCAGCCATTTGGTATTCAACGCCATTTTGTTCTATCCGGGCAATATCATTGTCAAGCTCCACATTGATATCAGCCAGCCTCCGCTCGACTGACAGTCCGATATGAATCGTCAGCGCCTCAAAAACCGCATCCGATAATATAAGCTGATACTCGTTTTCCGCGCCGGCCACCAGATCCTTGACTTTCTCCAGATCAACATTTTTGAAAAACCGTTTGCAGATATCGATCTCATTGCGCGGGTTCGCCGCGTTTGAATCGTTATAATCCCTGATCAGCTTTGCGATGACCGACCTGCGCTTCTTTTCACCGACAACGACTTTCAGTCCCCTTGCCTTTTTAAATAATATTTCAACCGAATTCTTATCACACCATTTCCTGACCTGGACCAGATCCTTGTTTATCGTTCCCCTGCTGACGAACATCTTTTCCGCCAGGGATTCTATGGTTATATATTCACTGTTGTAGAGAAGCTCCGACAGAATGATCATTTCTCTTTCTGCGGAAGAAAGCTTATACAAATAGTAATCGTTGAGGTTGATGGATTTATGGATCGTTTCCGCTTCGCCGTCGCTCAATAACAGCCTGATGTCGTTATTGTTCAATTCCAGACATGGTTTTTTCAGCAGACCGTCCAGATAAGCCTTCACGATTTTGTAATCATTCCGGATCGTTCTGCTGCTCACGGCAAAATCGTCGGCAAGTTCGTTGATGCTTATGATACTTTTGGACATAAGTATAT
>DATMXY010000424.1:0-10707 GCA_035561275.1 Anaerovoracaceae bacterium
ATTTATACCTAAGACTCTGGGCGTAAGGGGACCGCGGCGCAGGCGCGGGAGTTGACGCCGTAAACGTAAGGGACCGGCGGCGCCGTTTAATATAAGGAGAAAAGATATGAGCCTGAAAAGAAAAATCGGCCAAAGAATATTGGCGCTGGCCTTGTCGCTGACGCTTGTTTTATCACTGCCGTTTTTTTTGCCTTTTGAATCCTACGGGGCTTCCAGGTTCAAAGACGTTTCAGGGCACTGGGCGGAGAGCTTTATCACGAGGGCATATGATCTGAATGTTGTGAACGGTTATCCCGACGAGCGCTTTTATCCGGACAAGTCTGTGACCAGGGCCGAATTTGTCTCCATGATCAACAATGCTTTTAAAATCAACATCGATTACGGCGCGACCAATTTTACAGACGTAGCCTATGACAAATGGTATTATAAAGCTGTTTCCACCGCCGTTACCGCTACTTACGCCGGAGGCTTCAGCGACAATACCTTCCGGCCCAACACTGCCATTACCAGGCAGGAAGCCGCCGTAATGCTTTCCAACATCATGCCGAACTACAAAGAAAAAGGCGGCCTGAAATCCTACCGAGACTACAAGCTCATTGCAAGCTGGGCTTCCGCCGCGCTGGAAAAGATGATCGGAAGGCAGTATTTCGGCCCTTACGACGACGGAAAGCTCCATCCCACAGATCCCCTGACAAGGGCTCAGGCGGCAAAGATCCTGTGTGACATCCTGAACAACGAAACAATCATTACCCGCAGAACAACCGTTGACGAGGACAAAACGGAGCTTTCGGAACGGATCTATACCGACGATGTGACCATCGACGAAGACCTTGAGGAGGGCAGCGTAACCATAGATAATTGTGTGATTTTAGGAAGGCTTATCGTGGAAGGCGGCGGCTCCGGAAGCGTCACCATCAACAATTCCAGGGTCGCCAGCGCAGTCGCGGACAAGGCTGACTCTGCGGTACGCGTCGAGGCGAAGGGAAGCACGGTCATATACAAAATGTCCGCGTCAAGAAAATCCATTCTGCAGACGACGGGTAAAGACGGTGTCGGAATTCTTGACCTCACGGTGAAAAAAGGCGCCGATGTGACGTTGAAGGGGAATTTTCCCCTCGTAACCATAGAGGGTTCCTCGGCGGTTCTGGCGCTGGATTCGGGAAAAATCGCCAATCTTACGGTCACCGGCAGGTATTCCGATATAACATTGGCAAGCAAAGCGCAGGTTTTGGAAGCTACCGTGAACGTGGAGTGCTATTTCCACGGGAGCGGCGTCATTGCGCAAATGTTCATTAATGCAGACGACGTTACCTATGAGACCAAACCGAAAAAGATGACGGTGGCGACCAGAATAGACAGAGCCGTGGAAGAAGGGGGAGACAACGTGGACGTGTCCTTCAGGCCGAGGAATAAGGCAGAGGACGTCAGCGTCAGCACGGAAATCACCCTGACTTTTACCTCTTCCATGAAGCTGGCTGACGGAAAAGCCATCACCAACTCAAATATCAGGAACTTTATTAGCCTGAAACAAAATACAAAGAGCGGCGCCGACCTGGACTTTACCGCGTCAATAAACAGTGCCAAAAAGATAATCACAATTACGCCGACAGCCAAACTGATCACCGGTACCAGGTATTATGTGGTGCTGAAAGACGAGGCCCTGGTCAATGCCGGCGACAAAAAAAACGATGGTACATCCTCATATTTTACAACAAGAGGAGATCCGCCGGATACCACGCCGGGCGGTATATACACCGTCATACCGGATACCCGGGCTATCGCGAGGATGGACTCAAATTAATAATCTGAAGCTATTTAGAAAAGGAAAGCTTTTTCGCTTTCCTTTTAATTTTGAACAAAAAGACAATTAAAGATAAATGTCAGGCAATTTCCATGGGAATACCCCGGTCCGCCACCCAACAGCACCTTTCAGCGGTGCGACCCGTCGCAGAACGGCGGGTTTGCCGTTTTGCCGCAGCGGCAGAGCACCAGGCTGTCGCATTCCTTGATTGTATTTCCATTGTGATCCACCATACGGACCGGCCCTTTCACAAGCAGCGGACCGTTGTGCACCATCCGTATCTGAACGACCGCAGGGTCTGCCTTATAGCCGATCCATCCGGGGCCTTTTGCCAGTTCCGGATCGATTTTAGAGTTCTCCGTAAGCTGGTAACGCAGCGCCCCGGTGGGACACTTGTCGATGGTCTTTATGATATCCAGCGGGTCAGCGCCTTCCAGACAAACCCATGGCCGTTTATCCGGGCTGAACACGCTGGGCAGCAGAGCCGTACACTTACCGGAATGGGAGCATTCGGCAAAATTCCAGTAAACGATCAGGTCATCCGTGCTGTATTCCCTGTATTGATTTTCTTCTTTCATTTCTGTTCCCCCCATACCGGTTAAATTTGAACCCTGACGTCAGTCCCATGCGTCTTTCGGTACATTTTATCATACTTTGACACACAATTGTATTCTTTTATATCGTTTACCACAGCCGATGCAGCTGCCAATAATCCGTCCTGCTGTCGACGATGACCATCGCCTCGCTGATCCTGACCGCGCCGCCGTCATAGTATGCGGTGAAAATGAAGTACAGCGGCTCAGGGCTTTTCCGTCCCCATCTGTTTATCATAGTATTGTTCCAGAGGCTCCCTTCCCACAGATCAGCTCCCAGAGGCGTCTGCCTTCCGGTGTTTGCCAGTTCAGCGATATATCCGGTATTAACCCGGGCTCCCTGACCGTTAACGCTTTGGATCCGAACATCGACCCTTAACGGGTCTCCCTCTGTTTCCGACCGCAGCAGGAATTTTTCCCCAGACCAGAAGACGTTGGTTCCGCGCATTCTGGGTGTTGGCATTGCCAAGTAATCGCCTAATAACATTGGACGATTCACCTCTTCGCGAAATCGCTTTAGATTATATTTTTTTCGGTTTTCGTCCCATTGGTCCGTATGATTCACGTATCCCGTGATCTTTCCTTCAGATACGACTGTAAATTTATATGATTTAATGCCGACACCGCTGTAGTCTCTAACGGTACAGATCACCTGGTATACGCCGACCTCCGCTGCGGGCAGCCCACCGATCAGGGTTTCCGGATAGACGCCTGAAGCATTCGCCTGCAGGTTTTCCCTTCTATGGGTGAAGATGCTTTTCCCGTCCCGATAAACTTCCGTTTCTAAGGTAAGAGTGTCTTTTTCCGCATCGTCAACTCCGACAGCCAGCGTATAAGCATTATTCTCCTTAACCATGGCCGGGTTTGTTTTGATATAGGTTATCCATGGTGCGGCGCCTTCTCCGTTCACATAGAAAGTCAGATCAACTTTGTTGCTTTCTTTATTGTATGGAGTCGCATCTCCCACCGTCCCGGTTCTTTGGGTATTATCCAGCTGCCAGTGGGTCACCGTATATTTGCCGCTGAGATAAAACCGGTCGATGGGAGCGGCGAGGGCCTTTCCGACGTCGGGATGCACACCGTCCGGCGGCCAGTTAATATGCGCATATCTCCAATACTGCTGTTTTGACGGATCCTCCTCATAGTCGTCGTAGAAAATGTTATAAAGGACCTTCTCTCCCTTCTTATAAATCTTTATAGGTCCATCGTCAGGCTCCTCCTTTGGTTCTGCATAGACAGAGGAAGCCAGGCCGGAGGACAGCGACCAGCCGGTAAGATCGGAAACTTCATCAAGGTCCCTGTTTTGGAGGTAGATTCTTTTTCCGTTTTCAATATAGTACAGCTTTAAGTTCCGGACCAGGTATTCCCCTTGCGGCATGAAAATACTTAAATTGGTCGTGCCGGTGGAAGTCGCTTTTGGGAAGTAGTATTTCGTATTGGAACTGTCGAAAGCCATGTTCCCTGTTCTTGTTACAGCATTATCTGGATATTGAACAATATCAATAAGATCTATATAAGCAGAATTACTACTACTTGAACTTCCATATATAACATTATGCGTATAGGTACCAGCCGCTTTAGGAACACCTAGACCAACCCATTCATTAGCGCCACTTTCTGCTCTTATTGAACCTGCTCCATGTATATTTAGTGTGGCATATGATCTCATATAACCTACATAAAAATGTAGTCTTCCTTTTTGCATATATCCCGCTGGAACTGTTTGGTAATAATTAAAATTATTAGCATATCCAGTTTTTGAATCATATCCTATTACTTCCATTGGTATTCCACCATAATATGTAGTTGAAGCTTGAGCACCGTAGGATATCGTTCTATTCGGCGTTGCAAAGCTGCCGTTTATGTCAAGCCACCCTTTCTGTTTCCCTTCCTGCGTGTTCTGTGCTGATGAAAGGACAGGCGCCGCCGTGGACAGTATATCAGCCTTAAGATTGTCCATCATGATGATATAAGGGGAATAGCTGCCGCCTATGAACTCGATTGTATGGGCGCCGGATGAAAGGAGGCGCCGGAACACGCAATGGCCATACGTGTCGATCTGATTTGCCGTAAAGTTTTCGATCATCGACTCCCCGTCGATGCAAATGCTGCCTCCTCCGCGGCCGATATCGATATACAGCCAGAAGTCAAACTGCAGGATGGCCTGCTTTCCGGAAGGGACGTTAAATGTAAGTTTGGCACATGTATCTTCATTATCTTTTTCTCCACGCTGTATGCCGTAGTACCCGTTCTTATATAGTCCTCCGTCAACAACGGTAAAGAAGCTGTTGATGCTGCCGCCGTTAAAGTCCGCCTTGTAGGTTTTTTCCACATACAGGGTATCACTTAAAAAGCTCTGATCTGACGTCGCAGTCGGCGTAACGGAGGACATTCCTGCCAGCCTACTTTCCGTGCCTGCCACGAGAGGTTTGATTTCGTATTCGTAATAGTATTCTTTGCCCGGTAGCAGCGACAAATTGCTTAAAGAAATATAGCCGTCATTTGCCGCAGTTACCTTTACGGTGGGCTTCGGAGCTTCCCCAGCAGCTTTTATTTGGTCGGCCGTGGTATTGATGTCTCCCCGAAAAGTCTGCTTGCCGGCAAACCGTGATACTATTTCCGCGGTTTCCTGGGCAAGCGTTCTTGGAAAGCCTATGATCTTCATCTTAAAGGTTCCTGTCTGCGGTGTGTTGTCGCCATTGAATTCCGCCAAGGCCCGGTCGGAAACCTTGATGCTTTCAGCATAGGGCGTACCGGAGACGCCGGGCACGGAGTAATCCATGCCAATGGAGGAGCCGTTGAAGGAAAAGGTATAGTTGAGGCCGCGGTAATCTATGCCGCCTGGATAGATGTACCATCCCTCGAACATTAAATAGCTTGTCCCTCCGGACTGGAACGCCCCGGCATATGGCTGTGTAAGACGGCCGGAGTTTACCGAAGCCACCGATCCTGTATTTATGTCCATGCCCCTGATATACGAGGCATCATTGTTACTGCCAGTCGAGTCATATAGAAAGACGTGATTGCATCTGCCCTGTTCGTCCAATGCGACATAGGCTTTCGAGCTGTAGGTCCTGGGGCTTGGCGGCGGCGCAGGAGCAGGAACGGGAATATCCTTTACTGGCGCATTCTTTGGTGAAATGACCTTTATCCCTCTGAACGTATCTGATCCTGTTCCTGTATTTTTGAAAATGACCGCTTTCCCCGTGCTGTCAATACAGGCGGGAATGTAATTGCCGGGTGCGGATGCTCCCGGAGCGATATTGATCAGTATGTCCCTGCTGAGTTCAAAGGTTTTCATATCAAGCGTGCATCTGACAATGGCGTTTGCCGTATTTTCAATATACTGTAAGTTCCCGCCCACCCTGGAAACGGCCGCCGCGCCATCGGAAACCCTGGTTTTCATCAGGGAGTTCAAATCGACGGCATAAAGGCCGCCGTTCTCAATCATGAAGGCAAGGTTATCCGTGAGCCAGACTTTATCGGACAGGGCGATATTGACCGTTCCTGCCAAAGTCCCGGTCCTTTTGTCAAGCAGAACGGTCTGATTAGAGTCTTTATAGATCAGGTACAGGTACTTTCCGGTGTCGTCCTGACCATAGGTAAAGTCCTCGTTCCTGCTTGTCGTATAGCTCCATGCTTCCCCGCTGCTGAAATTATTGATCGCGTGGACCGTCTTTGGTACGGTAGGATTGCCGTCTATCCAGGTATACGTCAAGAAGTATGTCCTTTCAGAATCAATGGCCATAAGGTTGCTCTCGTTGACTTCCGTTGCAAGGCCGTCGCCTCGTAGCTTCGCGGGGTAAGGGAATGTCAGGTCGCGCTGCTGCTGCACTCCCGTTACAGTAGAAGGTGTGCTGCCGACGAGCTTCTTGATTACGATCTGGCCATCGACCTTGTTAGCCAAAAGCGCCTGCTGCAGCGCAGTCTTATTATTTAAAAGAGTCTGATATTCTGAATCGTTATTTGCCAGGAGCAGGATTTCCTGTTCTATACCCTCCTGCAGTTCAAGGCTGACAATTGGCGCAACGTTCTGGACGTCGGAATACGCTCGGGTCGTTCCGGTCAGATGATCGGCGTCGGTAACATATTCCTCTAAGGTAGGTTCCGTCCAGACTTCCTTTACGTCGAGCCTCGCTGTGAATTTTCCGACGCCCACCTTGTTAAAGCCTACGATCTTATCCGTTCCGAAGGAAAGCTTTTTATAGCCGTCCATGGAGGCAACGTTTGTGAAGGTGGTCGGTGCGGTTCCCAGCGCATAGTACCAGGTCCTCGCTACACTGTCGCCATCAGTGGCCACGGTGACGTCTTCCGCGACAATGGACGCCGTATTGGTCCCTTCATTGCGCAGGAATACGCTGTCCAGACTGATGGCGGCAGCGGGCGGGTGGTCCGGTGTCACTGTAAAAGTCCTGGACGCCGTATCTGTATCCCTTTTGCTGTCTTCCACATGGATTTCATAATAGAAGTCCTGGGTATAGCCCGGATCGCTAGGATTGTACGCCGGCGTCTTAGTCAGAAATTCCAAGGTGATATATGCGAATCCTTTTTCTATATCCTGCGTCATGGTGACGGCCCTGGTTTTGATTGTGGAATTATTCACCTGAGGGCTGCCAGGAGTTAAAACGATGGAATTACCGGTCTTCTTGTCCTTCAGGGTGATGGAATAGCCGGTAAGAGGTTTGCCCGGATATGTGGCCACGGTGATATTTAAAATCTGTTTCCGGTTCTGTTTTTGGAAGCCGGAAAGGTTGTCGAGGATCTCAGGGGTCTTACGGACTTCTATGGTACCGTAATCGTCGCCGGTCTGTCCATTTGCATCTCTCACATGCAGATTCACGGTGTATATGCCTGTCCTGAAAAAGGTTGCATTTGCCTTTGTATTGTTCAATCGGCTGATCGAAACATAGGAACTGCTGCATTTAAAGCTGTTGCTTGCGATATTCTCAGCGTAAGCCCTCGCAGCTGAATAGTTCACACCGTCCACGTTAAAGGTGGATTCGTCTGCAGCAATCTCAGTATGACCTTCATACGTGAACTGAGGCAGGCTTAGCTTAGCGTTAATAATTATTTCCTGGTTGTCATCTACTGTAACGGATTTGATCAACGTTTTTATAACGCCGTTTATATCGCATCCGGTTGTCCGGTATTGGTATGTACCTACATCATCCAGAGTATTATTTATGCTGCCGCCAATGTCTTTCCCCAGGGTTCCGTCTCCTGTCCATGTCTTGAGGTGTTTCCATCCGCTGCTCCCAAACCGTCTTTCTAACTTCACGTATTGCATACCATCAAGATCATCAACGACGGATGAAGTGGATACGGTAATTTCATTCCCCTGCTTTGTGGTTTCCGGAACATCAAGGGTCAGTTCAAAATCCCCTGGTTCTACCGAGATTTCTACTGTGATAGTATAGGTGATATAAAAAATTGCGGGGATATAGTAACGCCAGCCTTCGACGTTGGGGGCCTGCCAAGGTTGCTTGATATCCTCCCCGTTAGCCCCCTGTCTTGTTATCAATGCAGTGCTGACAGTATAGCTGAGTTCTGCAGTTGAATCCTGCTTCACAGACCCTGTATCATATTCATAGTCGATTCCGGAAATATCCGCTGATAATACGCAAAAGTCATTATATCGATCTTTATCAAATCCTTCATCAAACTCGCCGGTTACGCTGACGATGGTTGCGCCTTCCGGCACATCGACCTCAGAAATGGTATAGCGCTGAGACACGGAAGACCCTTGATGCATACCGTTCTGCCAAGTTCCGTCCTCGTGTTTCCAGATATCATAATAGGCAAGGTCGGTAACCTCTGCGGAACCAGGAGTGGTGATGATTTTTGTCCCCGCCGCGTTACTGAAAACGGGGTATAAAAAAAGCCCTGACAGAATCAGGGCCAGAGTTAGCAGTGTGGCAACGCTCTTTCTCAGTATTCTATTTTCTAGGGTACGCATGGTAGCCCTCCTTTCGGATTGATTTTTATAGATTTTTAAAGAGTTACGTCGGGGTATTCAATTATTCCTGTATCCTCTCCCTTAAGCATTGTTCCATAAATTGCCAACTTCTTGCCCTTCACGTCAATCCCATCCTTTTCTGGCTCCGAATAGTATACATAGTATCCGTCTTCAATCCAATAGTTGCCGCCGGAGGGGTTCCCAAAGCCGGTAACCAGTTTGTTGTCAATAACCAAATCGACGGCATCATATCTTACTGTTGAGCAGATCCTCACATATCCGTACTGCACGATTTCAAATCTTACAATTCCGTAAGAATCCCCTAATTGCCCGGTTTTTAATGTTGTTTCAAAGACCGTTCCCCTTGATGTCGTTGCTGTAACCGTCCTTCCCTCTTCCTTACCATCTCCCGGCAACACCCGCTTACTTTCATCCACAAGCCGGTAAATGACCGTGGCCGCCTCCGCTCTGGAGAGGGTTTTGTCCGGTTGAAAAGTTTTGTCCGTATAGCCGGTCAGGATCCCTGTTGCGTAGGCTTTTGTGATGTCATACTCATATTTTGTCTGATAGGTGATATCGGTTATGCCTTCCTGGATCTCATCATAGCCGTCAATTTTGACGTCGCCCAGGATAGAACTGATGATCAGCGCCATGTGGGCCCGTGGGATTTTGCTGCCGAGGTAGGATCGATCAATGTCATATTCCGTAAAGTGTCCCAGTTCCAGAGCTTTGTTATAATAGTTCAAAGCCCAGTGATCAGTTGGAGAATTTCCGACGTCCTCGCCGGTGGCAGCGATGAGTGCCATCTTGATGAACTCGCCATAGGTGACTGTGCTGTCTGGCCGGAAGCTGCCGTCAGGATAGCCTACAATGATGGACTGGTTCGACATGGCGTTCACGGCTTCATGTGCCCAATTTGAAGTTGCAACATCCGCGTATTCCGCCCCGTATACCGCGTCAGCCCCTGTTATAACGATCATGCATGATATGATCAATGCGATCATTTTATTCATTTTCACTTGCTCCTTTCGACAATCCACTAATCAGGCACGCCAAATTATCAGACGCGTCCTTTTTTCAGATATACTGCTTACAAGTATACCTGTATTATAAGATCCTTTATTAAGCCCCTTTTATTAAGCCGCGCCTTGATTCCGGCGGCGGCAATATTCAATTTTCAAAGTGCATTGCTCTTACGCACTTTCTATTATTTTCCATTTTATGAAATCGATAGGATGTTGTCAAGGGGGCTCGCGGTGTGAATAATTACAAAAACTAAAACGAATTATTACAAAGAGTTGTTGATGTGATTATGAATAATGATCCACCGGCAAAGCCGAGGCTTTCTAATACAAAAAGAGCCGGAAGTAAACCTCAGGAGGTATCTGAGTCAACTTCCGACTTTTGGATTTATCATGTTAAATTAGCGTTTCCAGTAAATGCCGCCTTTTCCAAACCGTTTAATAATGACTTTTTCGAATAGTTCAGCAAATTCTTAATCGGCAGGGCGGGCCGTAAACGGGCATTTCGCTTTAATAAGCGGTCCAGCCCGCGTCGGCGGTGATCACCGTACCGTTTACAAAGCTGGAATCGTCTGATGCCAGGAACAGCGCAACCTTGGCGATTTCTTCGGGCGCACCTGTCCTGGGGTTTAAATTCATCCCAGCCATGGCCCGTTCCATCCCGAAGGTGTGGGGAGCGAATAACGTAGTACCGATATTGGTATTGACGGATCCCGGCGCGATGGCGTTGCAGCGGACGCCCAGCTCGGCATACTGAAAGCCGACGTTTTTCGTCAGCCCGACCACCGCATGCTTTGACGCGGTGTAGGCTGCGCCTGCCCTTGAGCCCAGCAGACCTCCCGCCGAGGCAATATTGACAATAACGCCTGAATGTTTTGCCTCAAAGATCGGCAGTGCTTTTCTGATGGTACGCATGGCTCCTGTGACGTTGACGCCGAAGACCTTTTCCCAGAGTTCATCGGTAACGGCCCCCGCCGGAACGAAGTTATCCATGATTCCCGCGTTATTTACGAGGATATCCAGTGTTCCGTACTTATAGACCGTCGTATCGACGAGGTTCTGGACGTCTTCTTCTTTCGCCACATTGGCGGTTACTGCCAGAGCTGTCCCGCCTGTAAAGGTAATCTCTTCGACGACCTCTTCCGCGCTATCTGTATTAATATCCGACACCACAACCTTTGCGCCTTCTCTGGCAAACAGTTCGGCGATGGCTTTCCCCACTCCCGAACCCGCTCCGGTTACGATAGCAACCTTATTCTGAAGTTTCATTTCACAATCCTCCTTTCAAAATTAAGAAAAAAAACAGGGGAAAATTTTTTCAATAGTAGCACAGGT
>DATMXY010000425.1:0-6196 GCA_035561275.1 Anaerovoracaceae bacterium
GACCTTTGCATACAATAGCACGGAAGATATTTACATTTCCATGGACAAACATATGTTTCCTATGGTAAAATGTAATCATAGTGAAATAGGAATCGTTGGGAAACTATGATATAATGGGACCGCCGGGAAATGAACGGCGGCGCCGGGACCCCGCATTTAAAGCGACGGGCTGCCGGTTGGCCGGTAAGGCAATGGAGTGTTCTATGAGGATATTGGGGATTGACCCGGGATATGCGATTCTCGGTTACGGGATCGTAGATATGAAAGGAAACCGTTTTTCCGTCTGCGGATACGGCGCCGTGACGACCGACGCCGCCCTGGAAATGCCGGACCGGCTCAAGCACCTTTATACACAGGTCATGGATATCATTCGGGAGTATGAGCCCGAAGTCGCCGCAATCGAAGAGCTGTTTTTCAATACCAATTCCAAGACCGCGCTTCTGGTTGGACAGGCCCGCGGCGTAGCCATTCTTGCCTGTGCAAATTCCGGTCTGGAAATCAGGGAATACACGCCTCTGCAGATCAAACAGGGGCTTGTGGGCTACGGAAGAGCGGAAAAGCGGCAAATCCAGGCCATGGTCAAAACGATCCTGAACCTGAGCGAGGCGCCGAAGCCCGACGACACGGCGGACGCGCTTGCTGCGGCCATCTGCCACGGGCACAGCGCAGGCCATTTAAATAAAATTGATAAATATGCAGACCTGATAAAGGCGAGTACTAAGACGAATATAAAGAAAAGAATAATGACATCCAAATAATGCTGACACAGACGTACGCGAGATTAACAAGCAAGAGGAGAGGGAGATGTTTCATTATATAAAGGGCAATGTAACCATGAAATTTGACGGTGGCGTTGTCGTTGAGGCCGGAGGGATCGGTTACGAGGTCTTTGTGCCGGACAATTCGCCCCTTTACCTTGCCGACGGCAAAGAAACCGTTCTGGTTTATACTGTGATGATCGTACGGGAAGACGACGTGAGCCTCTACGGGTTCCACGACAGGGAAGCGTTGGATCTGTTCCGGAAGCTCATGACGGTCAGCGGAGTGGGAGCAAAGGCCGCGTTGGCAATCCTTTCCTCGATGCCTGTGGGGGAAATCAAAAAAGCCATCGTGTTCGACGACGCTGCGGCGCTTACGAAGGCCAACGGTATCGGAAAGAAAATCGCACAGAGGATCACTCTTGAACTGAAAGAAAAGCTTGGCGCCGTGGGAGGGCTTGCGGAGGCTGCGGAGAAGGCGGTTTCCGATTCCGGAAAATCGGAAGCGGTCAACGGCCTCATCAGCCTCGGCTACAGCCGGAGCGAGGCCATGGGCATGCTGGCCGGGATCACGGATGACGGTTTGACAGCGGAAGAATACATAAAGAGGGCATTGAAAGGGATAGGAAGAAAGTAGGATGGAGTTCGAGGAAAGAATCACAGCGTCACACCTTAATGAAGAAGAAGAGGTAATAGAGCTGAGCCTGCGGCCCAGGCGGCTTGCGGAATACATCGGCCAAAAGGCTGTCACCGAAAACCTCAAGGTATTTATTGAGGCGGCTCAAATGCGGAAAGAACCCCTTGACCACGTGCTTTTTTACGGCCCGCCGGGGCTCGGTAAGACGACCCTCGCCGGGATTATCGCAAATGAGCTGGGAGTCGACCTGAGGATCACATCGGGCCCCGCCATTGAACGGGCCGGGGACCTTGCCGCCATCCTGACGAACCTCAACGACAACGACGTCCTGTTTATCGATGAAATACACAGGCTGAACCGATCGGTGGAAGAGGTGCTGTACTCCGCCATGGAGGACTACGCGCTGGATATCATCATCGGAAAAGGTCCTTCCGCACGTTCCATACGGCTTGATCTTTCCAAGTTCACGCTGATCGGAGCGACCACCCGGGCCGGCAGCCTATCCGCGCCGCTGCGGGACAGGTTCGGCGTCGTCAGTAAATTTGAGATGTATACCATCGATGAATTAAAGGAGATCATCAGGCGCTCTTCCGATATTTTTAACATCGGCGTCGACGAAGAATCCATGACGGAGATGGCGAGAAGGTCGCGGGGGACGCCCAGGGTCGCAAACCGCCTGCTGAAGCGCGTAAGGGATTTCAGCCAGGTCAGGGGAAGCGGCGTTATCGATCTGGAGATCACAAATAAAACCCTCAGCTCTCTCGGCATCGACCAGGAGGGGCTGGAGGGGCTGGACCGGGAAATTCTGAAAGTGATCATAGAGCGGTTCCACGGCGGGCCGGTTGGTATCGATACCATATCCGCCGCCATCGGAGAAGAACGGGTGACCATCGAAGACGTTTACGAGCCATACCTGATCCAGGCCGGCTTTCTTCACAGGACGCAGAAGGGCAGGGTGGCTTCCGACGTGGCTTACAGACATCTGGGGCTGGAAAACCCGTCTGAAAGTCCAAAGGAAGAACAGCTGAGAATTTGATCGCAGTTAGAATCAACTGCATGATAAGGGGAACGATGAAGTACATAAAAAACCATGTAAACAACAATAAAACAGGCAGTGCAGCAAGAAAAAATATCAGGACGACCATAATTTGTATTATGTTTACCGTTCTGATTCTGCCATTCCTGCTGACTTCTGAAGCGGAAGCTGCGTCGGGGGACGATTACTTAAAAGTCGGGCTAAAATACGGAAGCAATTCCGTCGGCACATGTACCCTGGCATCACAGGAAGGGTTCCTGCTGGGAACCGCCGAAGACAGAAGCTTTGAGGAGGGAATGCCCCTGCCGGCATACGATAAGATCGTTGTAACCAATGAAAACGGAAATATCGTGATACGGGATACGGACGGCGTCACGCTGTCGGCGGATCTGGGGTCCTCCGGCGTCGTCATGCCCGCGGACTACGATGACGACGGCGTCTTTTATTTTGAAGGGAATCCGTACCGCGGCGGAATCATGTTTGTGGCAAAGCCCGACGGGACACTGTCAGTGATCAATTACATCTCTTTGGAACATTATGTATATGGGGTGCTGAATGCAGAACTGTATCACACCGCCCCGATGGAAGCGCTGAAAGCCCAAGCGGTGGCGGCCAGGAGCTTCGCGGAGCTGAATCTTGGAAAACATGACGAATACGGCTTCGACCTTTGCACGACCACAGACTGCCAGGTTTATAAGGGCAATTCCGGAGAATTCCCTGAAACCAATGAGGCGACAGATGAAACACGGGGCGAGTTGATATATTGTCACGGAAAACCGGTGACCGCCTTCTATTATAAAAACAGCGGGGGGTACACGCAGAACGCGGAGGACGTATGGGCCAACAGCCAGCCTTACCTGAAATCGGTAAAGGACGAATATTGCCCCAGCTATCCCTGGAGCGCAAGCCTGTCCTTCGGAGAGATGCAGGACAAGCTGGAAGCGGCAGGTTTTCAGCCAGGAAAGGTTGAATCCGTATCCATCAGCGGAAGAAACGATTCGGGAGCGGTATCCGAGTTGAAAATAACGGGCAGCAAAGAGACTGTTTATCTGAAGAAGGCAGAAATCAGAAATGTGCTTGGATCTACATTGATCAAGTCCAATATGTTCGGATTTACTGACAGCAAAACGGAAAGCGGTTCGTTGGCGTGGAAGATAAGCAACGGCCTGGAAACGAAAGATCCCGGCAAGAGTGTCTATGTACTGGGTGGAAGCGGCAGAGCACAAAAGCTTGACCTAAACTTAGCATACGGCTCGAGCAGAACTTCTACGTTCATGCTTAGGGCAGCCTCGTTATCGGAAACCGTGACGGGAGATACCGTCAATTTCAGCGGTTTCGGTTACGGACACGGCGTGGGGATGCCCCAGGACAGCGCAGTCGCGATGGCGCAGCAGGGATACAGCTATGATGAGATACTGGAGTATTACTACACCGGTATCGAGATCGACTAAGACTCAGTTCAACATGAGGATGAGATAACAGATGCATATCAATGATTTCGATTATAATTTGCCGGAGGAGCTGATTGCGCAGCACCCTGCCGATAAGCGGGATGAATCCCGGCTCCTGGTAGTTGACCGGAAAACGGGCCGGCTGGAGCACCGGCATTTTTACGACATACTGGACTATCTGGATCCGGGCGACTGCCTGGTGATGAACAACTCAAAGGTCATTCCCGCCAGGCTTTTCGGAGTGAAGGAGATGACCGGCGCAAAGGCGGAATTCCTGCTTATAAAGAGAATTGAAGGCGATATTTGGGAAGCCATGGTAAAGCCCGGTAAAAAACTGCATGTCGGTGACCGGGTTTCTTTTTCAGAGGAGGGTTCGCTGACGGCGAAAATCATGGAGCACAGCCAGGGAGGCACAAGGATCGTCCGGTTTGAGTATGAAGGGGATTTCCATGAACTGCTTGACAGGATAGGGAAAATACCTCTTCCCCCATATATCGAAAGGGAAAGCAGCGAAGAAGACCGGGAGCGGTATCAGACCGTTTACTGCAAAGAAGAGGGATCCGTGGCGGCGCCGACCGCAGGGCTCCATTTTACGGAAGAGCTGATTGAAAAAGCCCTGCGGAAGGGTGTAAAAACGGCTTATGTGACCCTGCATGTGGGGATCGGGACCTTCCGCCCCGTGAAATGCGAAAACATCGAAGAGCATCACATGCATTACGAAGAATATGAGATCGGAGAAGAAGCCGCACGCATGATAGATGAAACCAAAAAAGCGGGCGGCAGAATCATCTCTGTGGGAACCACATCCACCAGAACGCTGGAAAGTGCGGCGGCCGGGGATGGGACCGTGGCTGCCGGCCAGGGCAGTACGGGCATATTTATTTATCCGGGCTATCGTTTCAAGGTAATCGACAGCCTGATCACGAATTTCCACCTGCCGAAATCAACCTTGCTAATGCTGGTATCCGCATTGTATAATAGAGAAGCTATCCTTGAGGCATATAAAGAAGCGGTAGAGCAAAGGTACCGTTTCTTCAGCTACGGAGACGCAATGCTAATCCTATGATCAGCAGAAATTTCTGAGGTTAAAATGAATGCGGTAACATATGAATTAATAAAATCTGATCCCGGATCAAAAGCGAGAAGGGGCAGGATCCATACGCCTCATGGCAGCATCGAAACTCCCGTTTTTATGCCCGTGGGCACGGCGGCTACCGTAAAGGCAATGCGGCCCGATGAAGTCAGGGAGATGGGCGCGAAGATCATCTTATCCAATACGTACCACCTTTATTTGAGGCCGGGGCATCAGATCGTGCAGGAAGCCGGTGGGCTCCATAAATTCATGAACTGGGACGGGGCTATCCTTACGGATAGCGGAGGCTTTCAGGTTTTCAGCCTTGGAGACTTAAGAAAAATAACAGAAGAAGGCGTCGAGTTCCGTTCCCATATAGACGGCTCAAAGCATATGCTCTCGCCGGAAAAATCCATTGAGGCGCAGAACGCTCTGGGAGCTGACATCATTATGGCCTTTGACGAATGCGCCCCATATCCGGCGGACCGCGGCTATGTGAAAAATTCCCTGGAAAGGACCACGCGATGGCTCGCCCGCTGTAAGGAAGCCCATAAAAATACGGAAACCCAGTCCCTTTTCGGAATTATGCAGGGCGGAATGTATCAGGACCTTCGGCAGCAAAGCGCCATGGAAATCGTGGAGATGGACCTTCCGGGCTATGCCATTGGCGGCTTGAGCGTCGGAGAGCCAAAGGAACTGATGTATGAGGTCCTGGATTACTGCGTTGACTATCTGCCTGCCGGCAAACCCAGATACCTTATGGGCGTGGGAAGTCCCGACTACCTCTTTGAGGGAGTGGAAAGAGGCGTTGACATGTTCGACTGCGTGTTGCCGACGAGGATCGCCAGAAACGGTACCGCAATGACGTCCCGCGGGAAAGTTGTTATAAAAAACGCCGCATACGAAAGGGATTTCACCGCATTGGATCCGGAATGCGATTGCTATACGTGCAGGAATTTTTCAAAGGCGTACCTGCGGCATTTGTTTAAATCCAATGAGATATTGTCATCAATGCTGCTGACGAACCATAACCTGTATTTTCTGATCCACCTTATGGAATCAATACGGAAGGCCATTGAAGAAGACAGATTCATGGAATTCAAGAAGGAATTTTATAAAAAATACGGCAAATTTTAAATAATAGCGTCAATCCCCGGAGCCTATGGTTTCGGGTTATATACAGCTTTGATTCAACTAAAACAAAGAGGAGGAATGAAACATGCCGATCATTATACCCAAGGG
>DATMXY010000426.1:0-2630 GCA_035561275.1 Anaerovoracaceae bacterium
ATGTTAATTTCTTGTCGCCCTGAGGAATGCCCGAATTATAAGCTTTCGGGAAATATTTCCCGTTGGCAGAATATTTGCAATAATGAAATAACGTCTTGGTTTTTCGATTTTGTTGCATGAGTTCGCCATCAATTTGCGTAAAGTTGGGCGAGTTGGTAAGGAGGTTTAAAAATGAAAGTTATATTGATAGGAGCGGGATTGCAGGGAATCGCAACCGCGTTGGATCTGGCATGGAACAGGGAAATGGAGAAGTTTACCATTGCGGACTATGATTTAAACAGGGCGCAGTACGTTGCAGATCTTTGCAATAAGAAGTACGGAGACAGGGCGGAAGCCGTCTGGTGCGACGTAAACGAAAGAGCGGCTCTGGTTAAACTGCTCCAGGATTATGATGTCTGTATTAATGTCGTGAACTACTACTATAATTGTTCCATCATGGAAGCCTGCCTGGAAGCGAAAACAAATTACATTGATATCGGCGGCCTGTATGTTGAAACGATCAAGCAGGTCAAATACGACAAACAGTTCAGGGACGCAGGTCTTCTTGCAATCATTGGAATCGGAGGAACGCCGGGTGTGACGAATGTGTGTGCGGAATGGGCGGCGGACCGGCTTGATACGGTTGAATCCATGGACTTTTTCTGCGGTTGCGACGACTGGGGACAAAGCCGGAATTTCGAGGTAACTTATTCCATTGAAACGATCATGGACGAATTCTTCATGAAACCGATCCAGTACCTCGACGGAAAGTATGTAGAAGTTGAACCGAGAAGCGGGAATATGACGGTTCAGTATCTGAACCCGATCGGCGAGCAGGATGCGTATTATCTGATGCATTCCGAGCAGGGCACCATTCCTGAATCCTTCAAAGCGAAGGGCCTGAAGAACTGTACATACAGGATCGGATTTCCGGATGAAATTCTTGAAAAATTGAAGTTCCTGCATCAGTTGGGATTCAGTAAACAAGGGACCGTAAACTTTGAAGGCCACGATATCAAGCCGGTAAAAGTTCTGAAGAAATTAATGGAGTTGCAGCCGGTGGATCCGGACGCGAAAATCAATGACTGCGACATGATCAAAACTGTGGTAACCGGTACAAAGGACGGCAGGAAGATCCGGTATTCACTGGATATGATCTGCAGACCCGTAAAGGAATGGCCTGAATTGATGGGTGCGCAGGTATATATCGGAGGCGCGCCTGCATGGGCGGCGGAACTGATGAGAACAGGCGTTATCAATAAAAAAGGAGCCCTTGCACCGGAGCTTTGCATTCCGCCGGAACCGTTCTTCGCAGAAGCGGCCAGGAGAGAAATGTATGTCAGAGCAATAAAGACAGAACTGCTTGGAACCGATAACTGGGATGCCGCTTTGAAAAAGGAACTCGTTGATCAGGGGATATCGGGAGGCGATTTGGATTGAAGACGGTTATTTTAGGCGCCGGAATACAAGGCGGCATTACTGCGACAGATCTGTGCGACAAGGAACTGAGCATTGCAGACAATGATATTACGATCTGTGACTTTGACTTTAAAAAAGCGGAAGCCGCTGCGCAGAAGCTTCCGGTCCGGGCAGTCCGATGCGACGTACGGGATCATGACAGGCTGGTCGAAGCGATCAAAGGCGCCGACGTTGTAATCAATTGCGTCCAGTACAACTGGAATCTTGAAGTGATGCAAGCCTGTCTGGAAGCGGAGGCGCATTACATAGACCTGGGCGGCCTGTTCCATATGACAAGAAAACAATTTGAACTCCACGATCAATTCAAGAAGGCGGGGCTGACTGCGGTTTTGGGAATGGGAAGCACTCCGGGAACGATGAACGTTATGGCGGGATATGCGGCGGGCATGCTGGATACGGTAAAAGAGGCTCATGCGATCTGTGCCTGCGGCGATTTTACCAGAACAAACGCCGTGATCGGGATTCCGTATTCCTTATTGACCGTTATGGAAGAACACACACTGGAACCGTGGATCCTCAGGAACGGTGAATTGATTTCCGTTCCTGCCGGCAGCGGAAAGGAAATGATCCGGTTCTCAGAACCCATCGGGCTGGCCGAAGCGAATTACTGCATTCACTCCGAACCGGCTCAGTTTGCACGTTCGTTCAAGGATAAAGGAATCAGGGAGGCGAGCTTCAAGCTTTCTCTCCCGAAAGAGTTTGAGGACAGAGTAAAGTTTTTGGCTGACGTAGGCTTCGCGTCACAGGAAATAATCATGGTCGACGGAGTTGAGGTAAATCCTTTAAAAACCATGGTAGCCGTTATCAACAGATATCTGGAGCGGTATGATTCGTCCGGGGATGGGGAATTGAACGACTGCGACGTGCTGCGGGCTGTAGTAAAAGGGATGAAGGACGGAACAGAAAAAGAAATCGTCGTAGAGTCGGTGATCAGGACCAGCACGAGATGGGGATTCATGGCCGGAGCTCTGGATACCGGAGTTCCGCCGTCGATCGTTGCTCAAATGCTTTACAAAGGCGAAATTACGGAAAGAGGGGCCTGCTCTCCGGAACAGTGCGTTCCGCCGCTGCCGTTCTTCAAGGAGCTTGAAAAGAGAGAAATGCCGGTATATCTGATCGAGAAAAAACCTCTTTCCAACAGCAGCTTTGCTTATCTGAACGAAGTAATGTCA
>DATMXY010000427.1:0-4706 GCA_035561275.1 Anaerovoracaceae bacterium
ATCAGGAAGAAATTAGCATTCTTATTAATTCTGGTATTGACCGCGACATTCGCCGCAGGCTGCGCTTCCCAGGAACCGAAGGGTACGGATAACGGTTCTTCCGGCGCTTCCGGCGGAGAGACAGCCAAACCCACCATCAAGATCGGTACGAAGGACTTTACCGAAAACCTGATTCTGGGTGAAATTTACGCGCTGGCGCTGGAAGACAACGGCTATACGGTAGAAAGAAAGTTCAGCATTGCCAGCTCCGTGGTACATACCGCCCTGGTCAGCGGCGATGTGGATCTCTATCCGGAATATACGGGAACGGGCCTGCTCGCAGTCCTGAAGCTACCGCTGGAAACGGATCCGCAGAAGGTGTACGACACGGTAAAAGACGAATATGCCAAACAGTTTGATCTGGTATGGCTGGATTACGCGGACGCCAACGACGGCCAGGGCCTGGTAATCACGACAAAAGCATCAGAACAATACGGGATCAAGACCATTACCGACCTGCAGAAATACGCCGACAAACTGAGATTCGCCTCTCAGGGAGAATTCGACGTCCGTGAAGACGGCATCCCCGCGCTGGAAGCGAAATACGGGGAGTTCAACTGGGCTTCCTCCAAGGTCTATGATAACGCGCTGAAATATGAAGTTCTTAAGAACGAGGAAGCAGACGTGGCGCCGGCATACACCACCGAAGGCAACCTTGTAGATCCGACCTTCACATTGCTGGAAGACGACAAATACGTATGGCCTCCCTATAATATCGCTCCGGTCGTCAGAAAAGAAATCCTGGACGCAAACCCGGATATCGCGGACATTCTCAACGCAGTCAATGCGCAGATCGATACAAAGACCATCACCGCATTGAACGCGGAGGTAGACGTGAATAAGAGGGAGTACGAAGAAGTCGCCAAAGAATTTTACGATTCCATCAAGTAATTATGAATGAAACAGGAAGGGTATGTCTGCCATGAAACACGATGCTTTTATTAAAAAATTTCAAGTACCGGAGGCGGCGTACCGGTCCATCGACAAGCTTTTTACAAAAGAAGAAATTGATTTTGTATGCGGGATGGAAAAGGAAACCTTCACAGAGGAGGATCTTGCGGACATCGATATCGCGGATGGGAAGCAATTTTTAAAAAACAGTTATCGTCGGGGAATTATCTCGATGGCGAACGAGGATAAGGGGATTTATCGGGTTTCTGATTTTTACAACAGGCTCGATATCTTCTCCATATCCGAAACCGAAACCTGGCGAAGCCTCCCCGAAGATGACAGAAAAGCAATGGACGAATGGTATTTTGAAACATACTATGCCGGCCTGGACCCAAACCCTGAGATCCCGCCGACGGGAGACGAGATTTTGCCGCTGGATGAGGTGCTGTCCTTCATTGACCGGCAGGACAGACCGGTTTATCTGAATTACTGTGACTGCAGGAGCCTGAGCGGGGCCTGCGAAATGCCGACCAGGACCTGCATCACCTATAAAAACGGGATCAATTCCTTCGCCCATCGCGGCTTATCGGAACCAATCAATAAAGAAAGGGCAAAGGAGATCGTAAGGAGTGCCGACAGGGCGGGGCTGGTGCACACGGTGCAGCCCAACGGGATCTGTAATTGCTGCAGCGACTGCTGCTATCTGTTCCGGGGCCAGAGAAAAAGAAACAGCCGGGGCGTCTGGCCGAAAAGCTCCTATGTGGTTGAGTTTGATGCCGCAAAATGCTTTCGATGCGGCAATTGTGTGAAACGGTGCGGCTTCGGGGTTTTCAGCCAGGAGGAAACCAGTTCGGCGGAAGGGAAGTTTCCAAAGAGAAAAAAGGTTTCAGCGGATACAAGTAAATGCATAGGCTGCGGCCTCTGTGTGCAGGGCTGCCCGGCGGGGGCTTTGAAGTTGAGTGAACGGCGTCAGTCGAACAGTACCAGCCCTGTAATCCCTGACTGATGCTTGCGGTTGAAAGGAAATTAAGACATGAGTTTTGCTGCTGAAATCCAACATATAAATAAGCGTTTTCCCAATGCCGGCTACAACGCCCTTGACGATGTGAGCCTGGAGATCTGCGAAGGGGAACTGATCACCATTCTGGGAACCTCAGGCTGCGGAAAAACGACGCTGCTGAAAATGATCAACCGCATTTTTGAACCGGACAGCGGGGAGATCCGGCTGTTCGGGAGCAATATCAAAGACATGGATCCGGTAAAACTCAGAAGGGGGATCGGCTATGTGATCCAGCAGATCGGCCTCTTTCCCCATATGACGATTTACAATAATATCGCCACGGTACCCAAAATACTCAGATGGGATAAAAAGCGGATCGACGACAGGGTCGAAGAACTTTTTGAGCTGGTCAATCTGGATTCCGCCGAGTTCAAATCCCGGTATCCGGCCCAGCTTTCCGGGGGGCAGCAGCAGAGGGTCGGTCTTGCAAGGGCGCTTGCGGCAGATCCTGCTCTGATGCTCTTTGACGAACCCTTCGGCGCCATTGACGCCATCAATCGGGAGAAGCTGCAGGATGAGCTGTTAAGAATCCATGAAAAGTCAAATAAGACCTTCTTATTTGTAACCCATGACGTCAACGAGGCCTTCAAACTCGGCACGAGGGTCCTGATCATGGATAAGGGGAAAGTCAAACAATTTGCCACTCCCGGCGAGATCCTTGCCAACCCGGCCGATGAATTTGTGGCGGCGCTGATCAGGTCCGCCGAAAGGCATTTTATCGTTCAGGACGGAGGAGGGATCTGATGCTAACGTACTTTGGCGGATATTCTCCCAAATTGATGAAAGCACTGTCGGAGCATTTTCAGATCGTGGGGATCACACTGCTGATTTCCATCGTGCTGGCCGCGCTGATCACCCTGCTTGTGATTCGGTCGGAACGGCTTTCCAGGATTGCGGAGCATCTGTTCAGCGTGATTTATTCGATCCCCAGCCTCGCGCTGTTTGCCATGCTGATCCCGGTCATGGGGATCGGAAGGGATACGGCGGTGTTTGTACTGGTGCTGTATAACCAGTATTTGCTGCTCCGGAATAATGTGGCGGGTCTCAAAGGCGTGGACGCCGCTGTGATCGAAGCCGCCGTCGGCATGGGAATGAGCGATTGGCAGATCCTATACAAGGTGAAGCTGCCTTTGGCATTGCCGGCCATCATGACGGGGATCCATCTGGCGGTCCTGTCTACAATAGGGATTGCCACCATTGCGGCCACCATCAACGCAGGCGGCCTGGGTACCATCCTGTTTGACGGACTGCGGACGATGAACACTTACAAGATCCTCTGGGGGACGATTTTCTGCGCGGGCATTGCCTGGGTGGCGGATGTTCTGCTCCGGATCGTTGAAAACATACTTTACAAAAAGGCAGGTTTTAAATATGAGCTATGAAGCATTTAACGACAATACGCTGGGTTTTACAACGCGGCAGCTGCACGCGGGATACAATCCCGGGGAACATCACCGTTCGAAGGCCGTTCCGATCTATCACACGGCAGCCTTTGAACTGGGCGATTTTGAACGCTGCACAAGGCTCTTTGAATATTCGGAAGAGGGGCATTCCTATGTCCGTTTTTCCAATCCGACAAATGACGTTCTGGAAAAGCGGATCGCGTCGCTGGAGGGCGGAAGCGCCGCCCTTGCCTTCAGCTCCGGGATGGCGGCGATTTCAAACACGTTCCTGAATCTCGCAAGGGCGGGAGATGAAATCGCGGCGGTCCAGACTTTATACGGAGGGACCACGACCCTGCTCAACAAAATACTGCCGGAATACGGCATCAAAGGCAGGTTTGTGGAAGACGAAAACAATATTGAGTCTTATAAAAAAGCGATCAACGAGAAAACAAAAGCCGTTTATATAGAAAGCCTGGGAAACCCCGGAATGAATATCGTGGATATCGAGGCCATTGCGAAGCTCGCCCACGATAACGGCATTCCGCTGGTCATCGATAATACCTTTGCAACGCCGTATCTGATCAAAGCCTTTGATTACGGCGCCGATATCCTCTGCTATTCCGCCACGAAATATCTGGCCGGCCACGGCACCATCATTGCCGGACTGACGGTGGAAAAAGGGGAATTCGATTGGCATAACGGCAAATTCCCTCAGTTCGATGATTTTTATGAAGAATATAAGGACTCCTTAGGGGATGAAACCCTGCGGAAAAGCATATTTACAAAGCGCCTCCGCATCCGGTATCTGACGGATCTGGGATCCCATATGAGCCCGACGACAGCCTTCTACCTGCTGCAGGGCATGGAGACGCTGTCCCTGCGCATGGACCGGCATGTGGAAAACGCGCTGAAAGTCGCGCAGTTTCTGGAAAGCCACCCGAAAATCCTGAAGGTTTCCTATCCGGGACTGGAAAGCAGCCCTTATTATTCCCTGGCAAAAAAATATTTCCCCAGGGGCCCGGGCGCGATTCTGTCCATCCGGCTGAAGGGCGGACTCGAAGCGGCGAAGAAGGTATTGGAAAAGGTCAGGATCTTCGATTACATGGTCAATGTGGGCGACGCCAAATCTCTGATCGTTCATTCCGCCACCTCCACCCATTTCGGGCAGACAGAAGGAGAGCGAGAGAAAGCGGGGGTTTACGAGGATACCCTGCGCCTTTCGGTGGGGATCGAGGACGCCGCAGACCTGATCGACGATCTCGCGCAGGCGCTGGATGCTGTCGAATAAGCATAATATGAATTGATTTAAAATAAAGAGGCTGCAGCAAAAC
>DATMXY010000428.1:0-5008 GCA_035561275.1 Anaerovoracaceae bacterium
AATCTCGACACATTAACAAAGTAAAAGCGGCCTCCGAAGAAGCCGCTTCAGGTTATCCTAATTGAAATTTTGTGATGGGGTCCTGGTTCTTATAACCCTCCAGCAGCCTGGCGGATTTTGACACGTCCCCCATGAGAATGCCGCCGCAGAACCTGTTGTTCACAAAATAAAGCTTTTCGTACGTATTCTTGGCGCCGTCGTAAATTTCAAAGGTTTTGTATACCTTCTCCGGATCCTTACCGTTGTCGCCCACCGCAAACAGGGATGTCCCCATGCCGCTGAAGGCATTGGAGGGAATAAAGGCCTCATATTTATATTCGTCTCCCACGGCGTTGATGCCCGCCGCCTTCCCCATTTCCACGGCCTGGCCCCAGATGGCGTAATTTACGCCGTTGTATTCGGCGCAGTCGCCGCAGGCATAAATATCCTTCTCGCTGGTCTCCATCTTTTCATTGACCTTGATGGAACGTCCCGTTTCGATACCGGTGGCTTTGGCCAGCTCGATGTTCTGTTTTATGCCTGTGGAAAGGATCACCAGTTCCCCGTCCGCCAGGGTCCCGTCCGCAAGCTTCACACCGGAGGCTTTTCCGCCGCCTGTGATCTCTTCGATCCCCCTGCCGGTGACCACCCTGATCCCGGATTTTTCCGCGGCGGCCTGCAAAAGGGCTGAACCCTTTTCATCCAGCTGCTTACCCATGATGATCGGGGCCATCTCGATGACGGTTACGTCCTTACCGGCCTTTTTCAGCTCCCATGCGGCTTCCAGCCCGAGAATACCGCCTCCTATGACGACGGCTTTCGTCACCTGCTTCAGAAACTCCTGCAGCTTCTTCACGCCTTCCAGGGAACGGATGGCGGTAACGCCCTCCTGATCGGCCCCCTTGATGGGCGGAATAAAGGCCTCGGCGCCGGTGGCCAGGATCAGCTTATCATATTTCCGGGTTTCTCCGTTGGCAAGAACGATCTCTTTGGCGTTTTTCCTGATTTCCGTCACGGTCACGCCCAGCGTCAGTTTGATATTATTTTCCCGATACCATTCGGCCGGCTTGATGTAGAAATTGACGGGGTCCACTTCGGAAAGGATCCCCTTTGTGAGCATCGGCCGGTTGTAGCCGATGATACTCTCCGACGAAATGATCTCTATCGAGCATTTTCTGTTTCTCTTTCTGATTTCCTCGCAGGCCGTGATCCCCGCAGCGCCGTTTCCGACGATGATAAAGCTTTCCGCCTTTTCGGAAACGAATCCCGTATCTAAAGGAGTGATCTCTGTGAATTGATCCGGTCCTACGCCGCAGACCGGACAGGCATCCGGAGGCCCGTCCCCCTCGTGGACATAGCCGCAGACAAGGCATTGCCATACTCTTACTTTTTTTACTGCGGGGGGTTTTACATCCACGATTTTACCCGCGTCCACCGACGCGCCGAAACCGTATCCGAATTCGAAGGCCGCCTGCAGCTGCGCTTCATTGGGTTTGAACCGGATGGTGAGCCCTTCGCCGTACAGTTTCATGCCAAGCTGTTTCAGCCGTTCCATGATGTGGGGAACGCCTTCCCCGCTCCAGCCGTAGGACCCGAAAGCCGAGGCGATCTTTTTCCCGTGGGTTTTGGCAACGATGGACGTGGTGAGATCCCAAATGGGTTTCAGGGCTTCGCCCACCATGGTGGGCGTACCGAACAAAATGCCGTCGGCCCAGTACAATTCGTCGATGACCTTCTGCTTATCGGCGTATACCAAGTCGTACAGCCTGACGTCGATATCCGCAAAGGCCCGGATCCCTTCCTCGATCTTCTTTGCGATGGCTTCCGTGTAGCCGTAGGCGGAAACATAAGGTATGATCACGGTTTTCTTCGTGTTCGGATTCGTTTCCGCGGACCACTGCCGGTACTGCCCTACTACGGACAGCGGGTCCTGCGTCAGCACCGGGCCGTGCCCCGTGAGGATCATGTTTATTTTTAAGTCTTCTATTTTTTTGATTGCACTCAGAGCAAAGGATTTAAACGGGGAAATGATCCCGTCGTAATAATACTTCATTGCGCCCAGGTAGTCGTCCCTGTTCGGAATGGCGTCATCGGTCACGCCCTCCAGGGAATAATGCGCGCCGAAGCAATCGCAGGTGACCAGGATACCGTCCTCCTCCACATAGGTGAACATGGTGTCGGGCCAGTGCAGGTTCGGAGCCATGATAAACCTGAGGGTCTTGTTGCCCAGAGACAGCTTGTCCCCTTCTTTTACTGTGACTCCGGCAAAATCCCTGTTGCAGATCTCCTTCATGAATCCGATGGCCGCGGTGGTTCCCACAAGCTTGAGCTTCGGATTCAGTTCCAGTATTCTTTCTATGGTCCCGGTGTGGTCGGGTTCGGTATGGCTCAATATGAGATAGTCGACGTCTTCCAGCGGGATGATCTCCGTAAGCTTGTCCAGATACGCGTCGGTGAACTTTGCCTTGGACGCTTCAAAAACCGCATTTTTTTCCGTACCCTTCAAAACATACGAATTATAAGAAGTGCCGAATTCGGTATCCATTAAGATATCGAACACCCTCAGATCGGGATCCTGATTGCCTACCCAGTATAAGTCGTCTTTCAGTTGCTTCGTTTTCATCTTCCCATCTCCTTTTGATTTTGGAAATTCGACGTACCACATATTTTTGCCCGGTATCTTATTTGCTAAACACTGCCGCCTTTACAAATTCCCTGAATAGCGGATGCGCCTGATTAGGCCTGCTCTTGAATTCCGGATGGTACTGTACGCCGACGAAAAAGTCGTTTCCCGGGAGTTCAACGGCTTCCACCAGCCTCCCGTCGGGAGACGTACCGGTGATGACCATGCCGTTTTCTTCGACTGCTTCCCGGTATTTATTGTTGAACTCGTACCGGTGACGATGGCGCTCCTGAATGAGTTCCTTCCCGTATGCCTTTTCCATCATGCTGCCGGGCTTGATTTTACATGGGTATGCGCCCAGCCGCATGGTGCCCCCTTTGGGGATGTCCCCGTATTGATCCGGCATAAAATCTATCACGGAGTGACAGCCGTTTACATTGAATTCACTGGAATTAGCTCCATCCAGTCCCAGCCTTTTCCGCGCGAACTCGATCACTGCGATCTGCATTCCCAGACAGATTCCCAGATATGGAATATTACGCTCGCGGGCATATCCGGCGGCAACGATCTTGCCGCAGATCCCTCTGTCTCCGAAGCCACCGGGGACCAGGATCCCCTTGCAGTCTCCCAGAAAGGTTTCCACCGTATCCTCTTTGACCTCCTCCGCGTCGACCCATTTGATCTCAACGATACATCCGTTTTCATATCCGGCATGGTTCAGCGCTTCCGCAACAGACAAATAAGCGTCGTGAAGCCTCACGTATTTTCCTACGATGGCAATCTTAACGGATTTGTCTCTTCTCTTTACGCGGTCCAGCATGGCGATCCAGTCCCGCATATCGCAGGTACTGGCCGGAAGGCAGAGCTCGCGGCAGACGATCTCGGAGAAATTGCTCTCCTCCAGCATCATCGGAGCTTCATATAAAATAGGAACAGTCATATTTTCAATAACACAGTCCGGCTTCACATTACAGAACAAGGATATTTTCTGTTTGATATCCTCTTCAATGGGCTCGTCGGACCTTGTCACGATGATGTCCGGCGAGATACCCATGGCCCTCAGCTCCTTTACGGAATGCTGAGTGGGCTTTGATTTGTGTTCCCCGGAGCTCTTTATATATGGCACCAGGGTTACATGGATGAACAGGCAGTTTTCCTTGCCTACTTCAAGGGAAACCTGTCGGATGGCTTCAAGAAACGGCTGGCTTTCAATGTCGCCGGTGGTCCCTCCGATTTCAGTAATTACAACGTCTGCATGGATTTTTTCTCCTACGCCGTAAATGAATTTTTTGATTTCATTGGTCACATGGGGGATCACCTGAACTGTACTGCCGAGAAATTCTCCCGCCCGTTCCTTTGACAAAACGTTCCAGTATACCTTGCCCGTCGTGAGGTTTGAATACTGGTTTAAATCCTCATCGATAAAGCGTTCATAATGTCCCAAATCCAAGTCGGTTTCCGCACCGTCTTCTGTTACGTAGACTTCTCCGTGTTGATACGGACTCATCGTTCCCGGGTCAACATTGATATACGGATCCAGCTTCTGCGCCGCGACCTTGAAACCTCTAGCCTTCAGCAGCCTGCCAAGCGACGCGGCGGTTATGCCTTTTCCAAGGCCCGATACAACGCCTCCCGTAACAAAGATAAATTTCGTCATAACTCTTCACCTCCTTGAATCACAAAAAAATAAGAATCGATCTTTGGGGTGTAGGATACCAACACCCCCACCTAATGACCGTCCCTATTCATTCACGATAGCTTCGAATATTCAATTCTAAAAAATCTTAACATAAAGCCCGTAAAATATCCAGCATTTTTCCTGCAAAATATTGAATTATTTTTTTATTGATCTTTCGTTCCGGAAAAAACCGGTCGGCCGGCCGGAAGCGGGGGAGCCGCACGGTTCACACTCTGGATGCCCCGACATATAATAAATATAACAAGCAGCCATATACGGATTGCTTTATGATATATGTTAGGATGAAAGTAAATGTTAAAGAAATTTGATAACTGGAACTGCCTCAAGATCTTCAGCCTGATTCCTATTATTGCCATGGCCGGCGCTATATCTTGTTTTGTCGCCGCTTTGATCGGATTCTTTATAATCGGCATCCTGGTCGTTCCTCTGCTGATCATAGCTGCAGTAGTCCTGATCGCAGGAATAATTATACAGGTCGTGTTCATAAAAATCATTATCTGTCTGCTTTGCACTCCGCGATACTGCTGCTGCTGTTGTTGGAAAACACCGCCTTACTACGGAAAACCCACCGAGCGGACAGCCGAATATGATTGTGATAAAAACGAACAGCAGGCTGAAAACGATTGCTACGAAACCGTACGGCAGACTGAAAATCACAATAGAGGCGAACAGCCGGTACAATATACGCAAGGAGAATAGGAAACTAT
>DATMXY010000429.1:0-2257 GCA_035561275.1 Anaerovoracaceae bacterium
GGATTAAACTGGTGAAGAAGCTGCCGTTTTGCTCCGCGGCAAACTTCTCTTCACACCAGTTTGTGTCTAAACATCCTTCAGGCTTGCGTTCATATCAGCAGCCCATATGTATGGGAATACCTGATTTATGAGAATGCCTGCTCGCCTGATTTTAATGCCCGCCGGACGTGGCCGCGCCTGGGTTATCCTTTACGCGTTTTTTAGCCTTTCCCAGGATAGCGTCCAATTTTTTAACGATATCGTCGCTTAACGGCTTCTGCACACCCTTGGCAATGATCTCATTTACGCGGTCTTTCAGGCGCGCATCAATATCCTTCCCGCCGCCTGCGTGCCACTGGTCATAGCCCTGGCTCTTCAGGACAGTAGGCTTCCAGAATTCGCGCATATGCTTGGCGGTCTGCGCCTCTCCGAAGAAGTTGCCGCCGGGCCCGACACTGTCGATCACGTCCTCCGCCAGCGTATAAGGGCTGACTTCGATCCCGTCGGTCACCGCGTTTATGAAACTGAGGACTTCGTTACCGAACACCAGATCCAACAGGCTGCTGGAATTTCCCGCCTCCATGGAGCCCAGGCCCCAGTTTATGTTGGAGCCGCTGAGGACCGCGGTATAGTAACCCATGGCAACATCGAAAACATACCCCTGGCTGAAAACGCCGGCGTCCGTACCGCCCATATTGAGCATGGAGGGGATTCCCAGATAGCGGAACACATCCGCGCTGGCCGCATTGACGAGGAAAAGCTCAGGCAGGGAATGGCTGATCATTCCGCTCGCCATATCCATATTGTCGGTAAATTTTGAGGCGATGAAAGGGGTGCCTTTGCGGGTCAGCTGGCTGACAAGCAGGCCCACCAGGGTGTTGGCCACGCCGATCACAACATTGCCGGCCATAGTGATGGGGCCGGTGCAGCCGAAAGAAATACCGGGAATATAGACCATGGGCAGGCGTTTTTCCGCAAGATACATGATTTGGGTAATGCCGTTATCGGTGTGAACCAACGGGTCAACAGGACAGACAAGGCAAAAACTCGTGGGCTTTTCCGCCAGCTTTTCCGGACTTCCGGCCACCGCCTCAAACATTTCAACCATATCGCGGAGGTTATCGATATTCTGCGCCCAATAGATGATTGGTTTGGTCAATATGGGCAGGATCGTATGAACTTCATGAACCTCCGAAATCGCCGGTTCCGCGTCGGAAATTATAGTCAGTCCGCTTGCATAGCTCAGGTTGGCGCAGGCTTCCATGACCAGAGCGGCGTTGACGACGTCCGCTTTCACGCCGCGGCGTTTTTCACCCGTTTCGTGATCCAGGATAAAAGTATCGCCCATGGTGGGACCAAAGTTGGACACGTAAGGTTCCAGCTTCATGGCCGGCTTGCCGAAGCGGTCGTAAAGAGCGAAGGTGGAAGGCGCGCTGTTGACAGCCCACTGCATAAGAGAGGAAGGGAACCGCACTCTTTCCCCGTCCACGGAGCAGCCGGCGTCCTTTAATAATTCCAGAGCCTTTTTGTGGTGAACAAGACAGCCTGTTCGCTCTAAAACGCGGAAAACGGAATTCACGACCGCGGCACACTGTCCGTCGTCCCATACGCGGTATTGAACGGATTGCTTGGAAACAAAATTCGATCTCATAAAATAATCCCTCTTTCTTTCTTAAGATAGATTTGGATACCCTTTAGGCTAACAGCTGCTTACAAAGCTCCACAGCGGACGCCGCGTCCGCGGAGTAGCCGTCGGCGCCGATTTTTGCGGCGAACTCCTGAGAGATAGGGGCGCCGCCGATAATGCATTTTACTTTATAACCTTCTTTTTTGATCGCGGCGACCGTTTCCTTCATTTCCATCATCGTAGTCGTCAGAAGGGCCGACATGGCTACAATATCCGGCGCATGCTCTTTAATCGCCGCGATAAACGTTTCTGTCGGGATATCGATACCGAGGTTGATGACCTTGAAGCCGCTGCTTTCCAGCATCATGGCGACCAGATTTTTTCCGATATCGTGAAGATCGCCTTTTACGGTCCCGATCACGATCGTGCCTGCCGTCGACATATCTGAATCAGAAATATAAGGCTTGACGATCTCCACGCCGGCTGCCATCGCTTTAGCGGATAACAAAACTTCAGGTATATACATTTCCCCGCTTTTAAACAGGGGTGCAACGATATCCATTCCGCCAACCAGACCCTTATTGATGATCTCCAGAGGATCGACGCCGGCGTCTACCATTGCTTTCGCCAGTTCTTTGACCTGTTCCAGAT
>DATMXY010000430.1:0-2948 GCA_035561275.1 Anaerovoracaceae bacterium
GTATTTACATGACTTTTTATTGCTTGACATTCCGTTTTTACAATGCTAATATGAGGGAACAAAACGAAGATTGCATAATTAGAGAAAAGTTTGATAAGTTTATAACAAAACGTTTCCATGTCGCTCGTCCCCTTATAACCGGCTGTCGCCTCGGTGAAACGCGAAGATCGCAAGATAATTTCCTGCAACCGAAAATTATCTGTGAATGCGTTACAACATATTTTTTACCCGGAATCTGAAAACTGAATTTAAGGAGAGAAAAGCATGAATAAAAACAGCGCTGTGATGACTGATTCCCTGAAAAAAAAGCTCATGTCCGCGGATGAGGCCGTAAGGCTGATATCGGACGGAGCGGCCGTACATGTTGCCGGAACTGCTCTTGTATGCTCTCCCGCGAAGATCTTTAAGAACATCGGAGAGTCCTTCCTAGCGACGGGACATCCCCGCGACCTTTGTATTATCTCTTACGGATCTCCGAACACCGATGTACCGGGTTACAATTATTTTGAGTATATGACCCATAAAGGCCTCCTGAAGCGGGTGATCGGCGGACATATGGGCTATCATCATCCTCTTTTCCCCCTGATCAGAAGCAACGAAGTGGAAGGTTACAATATGTCTCAGGGCGTGATGTCCATCATGATGAGCGAGTACGTCGCCGACAAGGACGGATATCTGACAAAAGTCGGAATCCGTACCCAGCAGGACCCGCGCCAGGAGGGCTGCAAACTCAACGTTGGGCTTGAGATGGAAGATCTGGTTGAACTCCGGGTCGTGGACGGCGAGGAATATCTCTGGTATAAAATGATCCGGCCTGACGTCGTCGTGCTTAAGGCGAGCTATGCGGATGTAAACGGCAATATCTCCTTCGATGCGGAACCCTCGGATAACGACGCCCTTGTCACCGCCATGGCTGCAAAGAACCATGGGGGCAAGGTCATCGTGTATGTGAAAGCCCTGCAGGAGGAACGCTTTAATCCGCGCCTTGCTGCCATACCGTATTTTCTTGTAGACGCCATCGTTGTCGATCCCGACCATGTACAGGCGGCCCCGCATCTTACTTACAGCCCCTACTTCTCAAATGAGAAGCGGGCGAGCGAGGAGGAATTGCGGGTGATCCTGGAAAACGAGACAAAAAACAGCGTCCGGAAAAGAGAAATCGCGCAGAAGGTCATCGCAAGAAGGGCTGCAATGGAGCTGTTCCCGGATGCGGTTGTGAACATCGGGCTGGGGATCCCGCAGATGGTCAGCGGCGAGGCGATCAGCCTCGGAATCGATATGAGTTCCGTCGTCATGACCACCGAGACCGGCATCATCGGCGGCGTACAGCTTCCGTCGGTATTCGGCGTATCCATGAACGCGGATTCCGTTTACGAGCAGTCGTCCCAGTTCCGGTTCTACGAAGGCGGCGGGCTGGATATCGGAATCCTGGGCGCCCTGGAGGCGGACGCGGCCGGAAATGTCAACGTCTGCAAGAAAGGACCCTATCTGGCGGGCGTCGGCGGTTTTAATTTCATCGTTTACTCCGCGAAGAAGCTGGTATTCTGCTTCCCCTTCATGCGGGGCTCAGGTTATAGATCGGAAAACGAAAAGCTGATCGCTTATGACGGAAAAGAAACAAAAATCGTGAAACAAGTCGAGTGCATCACCATGAACGCGGATGTGGAGTTTAACAACCACAAGACAGTTTATTACATAACCGAGCGGTGCGTTTTCAAACTCAGGGAAAGCGGACTCGAACTCATCGAAATCGCCCCGGGCCTTGATCTTAAGAAGGATGTTCTCGACCATTTGGATTTTGCTCCCTCTGTCTCCGAAGACCTGAGGGAAATGCCGGCTGCCTGCTTTGCGGTTGAATGAACTTCGTTTTGAACAGCGGCGTCAGTGCCTGACGCCTGCGGTAATGCTGCAATGCATAAAATATGGTATCATAAGGAAAAAAACCAATTATGACCATGAGAGGGGTTGATCACATGCAGCAGGAAATCAAGATATTAATTGCAGTGCTGGCGAAGCTGGATTCGGGGGATACGTATAAACCGCATTCGCATCCCTACTATCAGCTGAATCATATCGTCCAGGGCAGTTTTGCATTTGAAATCGAGGGCCGTAAATTCACGGCTGAAGTGGGGGATACGATCCTGATCCCGGCAAACTCTGTCCATACGTTCACCCAGACCAGCGACGTAAAGGGCTATTACTTTGAAGTGAAGTTTTCATCATTTTCAAAGGGCGTGATGGAGATGTGCGCCGACGCCGGCGTCTTTGTGAAGAACGACGAATTCTCGGGGTTGCTGTTAAAAGAAATTTTTGAGGAAAAAAACAATTCGACGCCGGAATCCGAGGAGATCATGATCACGTATCTCTATTCGATCCTCTTTAAGCTGACAGAAAAGAAGAGACGCGAAAAAAACACGTCGTCGAAATATATCGAGGTTTCGGCTTATTCCTCGCCTGTGAGGGATATCGTCAGATTCCTGGAAAACAACTACAAAAAACGGCTGACGCTGGATGATATCGTGGCGGAGACGCCGCTGAAAAAAAGTTATCTCTGCGGCCTCTTTAAGAAGGAAACCACGGTTACTATTTTCGAATGCCTTATGATCATCCGGGTCCGGAAGGCGGTGGAGCTCCTCACCTATAACCCCATGCCGCTGTCGCAGGTCAGCAAAGAGACGGGTTTCGTAAATATTACGCATTTCAACAGGGTGTTTACCAAGCACGTAATGATCCCGCCGGGCCAGTTCAGGAGATATTTGAATTCTCAGGATTTGAACTGGAACGATGCGGCCGTGGGAAGAAAAGTGAATCACATCACCGCCGCCACGCTGGAAGGGAAGAAGATCGATTTTCCGCAGCTGTTGAGCGAATAGCATCGAAAACTCCGGGGTCTGCAAGGTATTGCCATTGACATGTCGCTGTCTATATAACCGATATATGTTTAATCT
>DATMXY010000431.1:0-2322 GCA_035561275.1 Anaerovoracaceae bacterium
CGTTTATATTATATTATACAAAATCAGTTGAGTCAATCCGTACGGATGTGGGATTGCTTCATAAACTGTCACAAGGAGTGAATAAAGATGACGACGGATCAAGACAGGACAAAATCAAACAATAAGAAAATCACCAATAAAGAAAGAACAATGAAGATCATACTGGCCGGGCTGATGATGGCGATGATCGTGGTAGCAACCATGCTGATTGTCATTCCAACCCCGTTTACCAATGGATACATCCATCTTGGCGACGCCATGATTTTCCTTTCCGTATTGATTTTAGGCTGGAAACGCGGTGCGGTTGCAGCAGGCGTAGGCTCGGCCCTGGCCGATCTTCTTTTAGGATATGCGGTCTGGGTCCCGTGGACACTGGTTATTAAGGGCGTCATGGGAGCTGTTATGGGACTTTTTATCTTAAGGGCCATGCAGAAACCCGGAAAAAACATTCTGGGTGTTCCGGTATACCAGCTTCTTGGCATGATCCTGGCAGGATTTTTCATGGCGGCGGGCTACTTTATCGCGGGGGGCGTGATTTACGGGAACTTTGTCACCGCGGCCATGGGCATTCCGTGGAACATCGTGCAGTTCAGCGTCGGCGTCGTGATTGCGTCCATACTGGCGGCAGCGCTGTATAAGACGCCGACAAAGCAGTTTTTCACCTATCGGCCGATGACCGGGACCAACACGGATACCGTCTAAAAAGTTAACGGATTGTTTGGTATAACATGAGTAAAAATGTTACTGAAATCTGCCAAATTTAATATATATATCTTTCTCCGTCACAAAAAATATGGTATCTTAGTTGGGGCAGACAAAATTTATTTTATAAAATTTGTCAGACCTGTGCAAGATAGAGATTATTTGATTGTGAAGGGGAGATAAATTATTATGAAAGTGCTCATCTTGAGTATTTCAACCGGACAAGGCCATCATGCGACCAGTCAGGCGGTGCAAAATGCGTTCAGGCAGAAAGGGGTCGACTGCGAAATACTGGATGCGTATGAATATATCGAGCCGATCCTTTCCCATCTGGTGTCAAGGGGTTATCTCCTTTCCGCCTCCTATGCGAAGACAATTTCCTCCAAACTGTATGATATTGTCGTGAAAAAGAATAAGCCGCTGAAAAAATACTCCGTGCCGAAACTGACCAATGTGGTCTGGGCAAAGGATTTGACGACATATATTGAAGAAACCAAACCCGACATCATCATCTGCACCCATGTGCTGTCGGCCATCCTGGTGCATATCATGAAGGAAAAGGCATGGGTAGGCGATATCGTTACCGTGGGAATCGTCACGGACTTTACCCTCCATCCGCTATGGGAGGAAACAACCCTGCTGGATTATTACGTGACCCCTACCGACCTGCTTGAATTCCAACTGAAGAAAAAGGGGTTGGACGTAGACAAGATGCTTCCTATAGGGATCCCAATCAAGCCGAAATTCTCGGAGCGGATCAACCGGAACGACGCCAGGGCTCACCTGGGACTTGACAAACAGAAGCACACCATTCTGTTGATGAGCGGAAGCATGGGATACGGAAAGATAGACGAATCCATACAGCGGCTGGACTCGCTGAGTTTCGATTTTCAGGTTATGGTGGTCTGCGGCAACAATAAAAAGATGCACAAAAAGGTCAAAGGACTGGAAACGCGGAATCGGTTTGACGTATACGGCTACGTGGACAACGTGGATGTGATGATGGACGCTGCGGATTGCATCATCACCAAACCCGGGGGTATTACATCCTCCGAAGCCATGGCCAAGGGGCTTCCGATGATCATGGTCAATCCGATCCCGGGTCATGAGACGAGGAACGCGGAGTTTTTCCTGAACAACGGGCTCGCTCTTTACGCAACCAAATCCTTCCCGCTGGATGAAGCCGTCTTTACGCTGTTCCAGCATCCCGAGCGCCTGGAACTCCTGCGCTCCACTATCGAAATCTACGCCCGGCAGAATTCCGCCCAGAACCTCTGCGAATTTCTGATTAAAAAATACAATGAAAGAAATGAAAAAAAGTGAACCTATTGCACGCTTTCATATCAGTTCTTCCTTAACCAGGTAATTGGCCGCAAGGATCTCATTTTTCAGCAGCTTCATGGCCGGCCTGGTAAGGAAGATATTTTTTGCTTCTTCGGTTTCTTTCAGGCTCCGTGCAACGGTAAGGGTTATGGTTTTTTGATTCAGGGTAGCCTTGGCCTTGAGGATACTTTCAAGAATTTTACCGGCCACCGAACCTGTGACCGTCTGCGGGTCTTTTTCCATCGAACTGATATGGGAATCCACCGCGTTTTTTATGCGGATATTGAAGATGTATTT
>DATMXY010000432.1:0-5914 GCA_035561275.1 Anaerovoracaceae bacterium
GTTTTACGGGATTATTTCAGTATCTCTTTATACAGGCGCAGATATTCCTTTGTGGAAGCTTTCCAGGAAAAATCGGAATTCATGCCGTTTGTCATGAGAATTTTCCAGTGTTCTTTATCCCAATAAAGGTGGACGGCTCTTTTGACGGCGCCCATCATGTCCTGCGCGTTGACCGACTGGAATGTGACGCCGTTTCCCGTTCCGGTTTCCGGATCATAGGGAATAATGCTGTCCTTCAGGCCGCCGGTTTCCCTTACAATGGGTACGGTCCCGTACCGCAGGGAGATCATCTGGGCCAGCCCGCAGGGCTCGCTGACGGACGGCATCAGGAAGAGATCGGCTCCCGCATAGATCCGGATGGCCAGTTCCGCCGAAAATGACGTGGTAACCGAAACGCGGTCCCGGTACTCCGCCGCCTTCCTCCGGAAGAAGTCCTCATAGGCCTCATCTCCTGTTCCCAGCAGTACGAACTGGACCTTTTCCTCCATGATTTTATCAAAAACGCTGACGACAAGGTTGATCCCTTTATGTTCCGCCAGCCTTCCAACCATGGCGATGATTGGGATTTCAGCATCGGTGCCAAGCCCCAGGCTCGCCTGAAGCGCATGTTTATTTACTTGTTTGTTTCCTGTATTATTTTTCGAGTATCTGGCTGCAATGCACGGATCCCGGAAGGGATTATACAGCGCGGTATCGATGCCGTTCAGGATGCCGCGCAGCTTATACCGGTTTTCCTTTATGATGTTTTCAAGGCCTTTGCCGTAAAAGGGATGGGTAATCTCTTCGGCGTAGGTTTTACTTACGGTGGTCAGCCTGTCGCAGGCCACGACGGCCCCTTTCATATAGTTGACCGCTTCGTCGTATTCCAGGAGTCCCCGGTCGGCTTCCGAAATGCCCAGTACGTCGTTCAGGATACCTCTGTCGAACTTCCCCTGGTATTCGATATTATGAATGGTAAAGACCGTTCTTAACCGGGCAGATTCGGGCTCCCTCCGGAACAGGGTCTTCAGGTAGACCGGAACCAGCGCGGTCTGCCATTCGCTGCAGTGGAGTATGTCGGGCTTGAAATCGATGTACGCCAGCGCTTCAATGGCGGCTTTGGAGTAATATGCGAACCGTTCGCCGTCGTCGTAATAACCATAATATGCATCCCGGGCGAAATACTGCTCATTGTCCAGGAAATAAAAGACGACTCCTTCATAATCCATCCGGTAAATGCCGCAGTACTGTTTCCGCCAGGAAAGCGTCACGGTAAAATCCCGGATAAATTGGAGTTCCGCCTGGTGTTTTACTCGAATGCTCTTATATAGCGGCAGCATGACCCTGGCGTCGGTGCCAAGCCTGCAAAGTTCCCTGGGCAGCGAGCCGATGACGTCGCCCAATCCCCCGCTTTTTGCAAAGGGTTCCGCTTCCGTACTGATAAAAAGGATATTCAATTTTTTCACCTGCCAATCTATATATGCCGTACAACCGGCGCCGGTCCGGTCTCAGAGTGGTGTGCGCGCCGCTTCCGGCTGAATTATACGATACTTTTCTTTTCAATGACTACGGGATAGGTTTCATGGCCGATCAGCTGCCGGCTCTCCCTTACGATGACGTCCTTGTCAAGAATGGCATTGTTCAGCGTCACATTCCTCATGATCTCCGTATTCTGCATGACGATGCTGTTCCTGACCACGGCGCCCTTTCCGACGACGACCCCCCGGGAAAGGATGGAGTTGATCACAGTACCGTTAATGGTGCAGCCGTCGGAAATAATGGAATTGGCCACCTGGCTGCCGGCGCAGTACTGGGCGGGAACGCTGTCCTTTACCTTCGTGTATACAGGCTTTTCAAAGATCTGCTTTCTGACGTCCTCCGACAGCAGCCGCATATTTTCCTTCATATAACCGGAAACGCTGCTGATTTCGAAGTAGATTTTTTTATGCTCATAGCCCATAATATTCAGGCTTCCGCAGAGCCTCTGGATGATATCCCGATAAAAATCATAGCGGCCGTAGGCGATGGAATCTGCGACCAGCGATTCCAGCAGCGATTTTCTTATGACGAAGATCCCCAGGCTCACAGGCATTCCCTTCAATGTATTGTCCTCATTGTTGAAGGTCAGTTCATAAATCCTTTCCCTCTCGTCCATGCGAAATACGGCAGTGCCGGCGGGCACCAGCCGCTCTTCGGCAGGGCTGGCATAGAGCGCCGTGATATCCGCATTGCGATCCAGATGGCTTTTTAATACCTCGTCGTAATCGATGCCGCAGATGATATTGCTTCCTGTAAGAAGCACATAGTCGGCCCGGGACCGTTTGATGGAATGCATACTTTTATATAAGGCGTCGATGGTCCCGAGATAACTTCCCGAATTCTCCGCCGCTCCCGGAGTCGAGAACGGAGACAGGATCCTCAGCCCGCCGATTTTTCGTGTCAGATCCCACTCCTTGCCTGCCCCCAGATGATCGATGAGAGAGTGGTAATTGCTCTTTGTGATGATCGACACGTCGTTGATTCCCGAGTTGACAAAGTTTGACAGGATGAAATCGATGATCCTGTATTTCCCGCCAAAGGGTACGGAAGCCAGGGTACGGATCTTTGTCAGCTCCCTGAGATTCTCCTGATCGGAATAGGAAAAAACCACGCCGATTACGTTCATATCATTCATCCTCCTTTTCCGGGACGTTCCCGCCGGTTAGAATACTTTCGCCTACCATGGCGCCCACCGGAATCACGGTCCCGTCGGCGATGGTGAGATCCTGCCCGATCACGGTGATTTCCGGGTGCCCTCCCGGCTGGACCGGATCCACGCTCGCGCCCATGCGCACATTGGCGCCGACTTTCGTATCTGCCGCAATGATGGCGTATTCCACAGCGGAACCGCTTTCCACCGTGACGCCGGGCATCAGGATGGAATTTCTGACCACGGCGCCTTCTTTTATGGTGACGCCGGGGAATATGATGCTGTTTTCGATCTCGCCGTCGATATAGCAGCCTTCTGAGATCGTTACATTATTTAATTTAGCGTTGCCGCCTATGTATTGTGGCGGAAGGATCCCGTTCCTGGAATAGATCTTCCAGGGCGGATCGTTGAGCTCTATGGGTACGTTGTCATCGAGCAGGTCCATGTTTGCCTCCCATAAGGATTCGACGGTCCCTACATCCTTCCAGTAGCCCTTATACTCGTACGCGTACATCTTTTCTCCGGCCTGGAGCATTTTGGGGATGATATTCTTCCCGAAGTCGTTTTCTGAACCTCTGTCCGCCTCATCGGCGATGAGATAGGCCCTGAGCGTTTCCCAATTAAATATGTATACCCCCATGGACGCCAGCGTACTCTTTGGCTCCCTCGGTTTTTCCTCAAATTCATAAATCTTCAGGTTTTCATCGGTATTCATCACGCCGAACCGGCCGGCTTCCTCGAGCGGGACGTTGATCACCGCGATGGTGCAGTCGGCTTGTTTTTCCATGTGATAGTCCAGCATCATCTGATAGTTCATTTTGTAAATATGATCGCCGGACAGGATCAGCACATAGGTGGGATTGCTCATTTCAATGAATTCCATGTTCTGGTAAATGGCGTTGGCCGTCCCCTTATACCATTCCCCTGCATTGGACTTCATATACGGAGGCAGGATGGTGATGCCGCCGAAAAGCCTGTCAAGGTCCCAGGGCTGGCCGTTGCCGATGTAGGCGTTCAGCTCCAGCGGCCGGTACTGGGTCAGGACGCCGATGGTGTCGATCCCGGAGTTCACGCAGTTCGAAATGGTGAAATCGATGATCCGGTATTTGCCGCCGAAAGGCACCGCCGGTTTTGCCACATGGTTGGTCAGGATGCCCAGGCGGCTCCCCTGCCCGCCGGCAAGAAGCATCGCGATCATTTCCTTTTTCGTTCTGTAAAACAATTCCTTCACCTCCAAAATATTGTGGTCAGGCCGGGCAGGCCCGCTTTTATGGAATACTCATAGCCGTTTTGCCTGACAGGTTCGGCTTTGATCGCGCCGGCGGCGTGCTCAGAGCTTCCCCCGTATTCTGCCAGGCCGGAATGGAACACCGTCTTATAAACGCCGGACTGGGGCACGCCGATCCGATAATTTTCTCTGGTAACGGCGGAAAAATTGCAGGCGACAATCAGTTCTTCGCCCTTTTTATTGATCCTTCGGAAGGTGATGACATTGCTGCTCGAATCATCCGGCTGGATCCACTGGAAGCCCTCCCAGCAGTCGTCCTGTTCCCAAAGCTCCGACGAAGCGCGATAAAAATGATTCAGCTCCCGGACAAAGTCGCGGAATTTCCTGTGCATTTCAAAGTCCAGAAGGTTCCAGTCAAGTTCCTTTCCGAAATCCCACTCGGAGAACTGGGCGAGTTCTCCTCCCATGAAGAGCAACTTTTTCCCCGGATGGGCCATCATGTAGGAAAGATACGCTCTGAGATTCGCGAATTTTGCCTCATACCGGCCTGGCATTTTATTCACCAGGGAACCTTTTCCGTGAACGACCTCGTCGTGGGACAGGGGCAGGATAAAATTCTCCGAGAAAAAATAGGTCAAGGGGAAGGTCAGGTTGTTATGGTTTCCTTTCCGGAAGAGCGGATCTGTTCGCATGTATCGCAGCGTATCGTTCATCCAGCCCATGTTCCATTTAAAATTGAAGCCAAGGCCGCTGGCATAGACCGGCTTTGTGACCATAGGCCAGGCGGTGGATTCCTCCGCGATCATCAGCGCGTTGGGATAAGACCGGAATACGGCCTTGTTGAGGTCCTGCAGAAATGAAACCGCTTCGAGGTTTTCCCTTCCGCCGTTGACGTTGGGCCGCCATTGCCCGTCTTTCCTGCCGTAATCCAGATAGAGCATGGACGCCACTGCGTCCACCCGCAGTCCGTCGATATGGTACATATCCATCCAGAACATGGCATTGGAGATGAGAAAACTTCTGACCTCGTTCCTGCCCCAGTCGAAGACCATGGTCCCCCATTCCTTATGTTCGTTCTTCAAAGGATCGCTGTATTCATAGCAGCTGCTTCCGTCAAAGCGGTACAAACCGCTGGCGTCCTTGGGAAAATGTCCCGGCACCCAATCAAGGATCACGGAAATACCCGCCAGGTGGCAGGCGTCGACAAAGGACATAAAGCCTTCCGGCGAGCCGTATCTTGAGGTGGGCGCATAGTAACCCGTCACCTGGTACCCCCAGGACCCGTCGAAGGGGTATTCGGAGACCGGCATCAATTCCAGATGGGTGTACCCCATTTCTGTGACATAGGGGATCAGTTCCTCCGCCAGTTTCTCATAATTAAAATAATTTCCGTCCTGATATTTCCTCCACGATCCCAGGTGCACCTCGTAGATGTTCATGGGCCTTGCATAAGGCCGTTCTGTCTTCTGCCGGCTGCGCCACCTGACGTCTTTCCAGGAATACCTGTCGGCCCGGAAGGTCTTCGATGCGGTGCCGGGCCGCGTTTCCGTATGAAACGCGTATGGATCGGCCTTCGCAAAGACATTTCCGCGGGCGTCCTCGATCATGTATTTATATGTAGTATATTCTTTGACGCCGGGAATAAAGACCTGCCAGATCCCCTGGGCTGTGAGCCTCTCCATGGGAAACTCCGCTGAATTCCACTGGTTGAAGTCGCCCATGACGGAGACCTTCTTTGCGTTCGGCGCCCAGACGCGGAAAATCCAGCCCTCCTTACCCTTTTGGGCGGCGGGATGGGCGCCCATCAGTTCATAGGCTTTTTCGGCGGTACCCTGGTGAAATAAATAGACGGGTATTTCCAGATCTTTATCCATTGGAACATCCTTTAATCATCTTCTCTTCCGCGGCTTCTCTTTTATTTCACGGAATCTTGTTTCATTTTCTGCGGAATCACGCATATTTTCCGCAGAACAGTTTGTATTCTATCTCGATTATATGTTATTATGTTGAGTAAAGCA
>DATMXY010000433.1:0-9141 GCA_035561275.1 Anaerovoracaceae bacterium
ATAATAAACTATGTATCCATATGCCTTGAGGAGGAATAATATGAGAAAATTTCTTGAGAACTGGGATTATAAAAAGCATGCGGCGGCGGTCAGCGGCTTTTACCTGGGAGTTGCGTTGGTCGGAAATGCTTTTTTGGGGAAAAAAGTTCCAAAAGATGAAAAGTCGCTTCATCCGGCCAATGTATGCAGGCATATGACAACGAAGCAGTGGATCTTCAACGGTGTGCTGGCCGGCTTATACTGCATCGATATGAGCCTTACTTACTGTGTGATCAACCATTTTAAAAAGCAGTTCAAATAAAGTGAATGGTTACAGTTTCGGGTTCCGGCAAATAAATTGCCAAACCCAAACGCGTTGGTAGATACGATACGGTTAAACAGCACTTTTGTGCTGTTTTTATCGAATGGGACATAAGTCCCATCCGATACGAATAGGAAAAATCCATGCTTGGTTATATAAAGCCGGACAAGCCGGAGCTGAAAATTAAAGAATTCGAGATATACGGCGGGTATTACTGTGGGATTTGCAAATCCATCGGAAGAAGGTACGGGCAATTCCCCAGGCTGGCATTGAACTATGATTCGGTATTCCTGGCGATTCTGACTGCGGCGGTCAGCACGGATGCGGAACATATCGAAATTGAACGGTGTGTGATCCATCCGGCAAAAAAAAGAACCATCCTTTATGACAGTCCGGAAATCGATTATGCAGCGGACATCCTGCTCCTGCTTGCTTATTACAAGCTGAAGGACGACTACCGGGACGACAGGAGCCTGAAATCAGCCGCAGCCGCCGCGCTTATGGGGGGAACGTTCCATAAGCTTTCGGATTCCGTACCGGAAAAATGCGCTTACGTCCGGGAGCGTTTACGCGAGCTTACCAGACTGGAAGATGAAAACTGCCCCTCCATAGACAGGTCCGCGGAGCCCTTCGCAAAGCTGATGGAAGAGGTGTTTGACTATCCGGGGCTGAAAAAAGAAGAAAACGCCGCGGAATTATCGCAGATCTTCCGCAGGATCGGCTATCATCTCGGAAAATGGATCTATCTTATCGACGCTTACGACGATATTGATGACGATTTGAAAAAAAAGTCGTTTAACCCGCTGCCCATTCAGTTCGAATTCGATCCCGCAAAGGAATCCGTAAGTCAATTTAAAGAACGGATCCGGGAAAGAGTCGAGCGGAATCTGATGCTTTATCTGGCAGAAATCGCAAAAGGGTGCGGCCTTTTAAAACTGGAAAAAAATCAGGGTTTGATTGAGAATATATTGTATTTCGGCCTAATGAGGAAAACGGAAGAGATTTTAAACGACGGCAACCGCCGTCAAACCGATTAAAGAAAGGAACAGAAAAATGCAGAATCCATATGAAGTACTGGGAATCAAAGAGGGAGCCAGTCTGGAGGAGATCAAAGCGGCTTACAGGGAACAGGTTAAGAAATACCACCCTGACAGGTATCAGGACAACCCTCTGCAGGACCTTGCTGAAGAAAGGCTTCAGGAAATCAATGAAGCTTATGAATATTTAATGAAAAACAACGGAAAGACGGGAGGATACGCGAGCTATTCCGGAAACGGAAGGAGCGGCGGTTATCAGAGCCAAAGCCCGGAATTTGCGGAAGTGAGAAGGATGATCGACCGGGGGAACCTGGCCGGGGCGGAGGCCGCTTTGAGCAGCGTTAAAACCGCGAACAGGAATGGGGAATGGTTTTTCCTCCATGGAATGCTTTCCTATCGGAAAGGCTGGTATGACGAAGCGGTCAACAGTGTCCAGACCGCTATTTCCATGGAACCGTCAAATATGGAATACCGCAATGCCATGAACAGTATAATGGCAACAGGAACAGGATACAGAACACAGTCATTCGGCAGGGGATATACAAGCAACGACGAACTGTGCAGGATGCTCCAGTGCTATTGCTGCGCCGACGCCCTGTGCGACTGCTTTTAGCATCGGTTAACAAGGTAAAGTACTGTACCTTGTTAACCGATGCTAGGATCCTTTGATAAAGGAGATTCCGGGAAATGGAGAATTCGAATACGAAAAAAATCGCCACCGGCGGTGTACTGCTGGCTTTATCCGTTGTGACACTGTTCGGCGCAACCTTTGTGCCCGGTGTTGAACTGACCTTATATGCCCTGACTTCAGCTTATGTCGCCATTATCGTCATTGAATTCAATGCGGGCATGGCCTGGCTTTTCTATATCGCATCCGTGCTGCTGTCCGCGATCCTTGTTCCGAATAAAGGCGGCCTGATCCCATACGTGATTTTTTTCGGGGTATACGCCATCATCAAATACTGGATCGAGAAAGGTAAAAAGCTTTCCCAGCCGGTGGAAATCATCCTGAAGCTGCTGTTTGGCAACGGGATGTTCGCGTTGGGCTATCTTGTCTTCGGAGCGATGTTTGCCGGTGCGATACAGATGCCGGACGCGGCCTGGCCCATAATTCTGGCCGGTGCGCAGCTTTTCTTCCTCGTTTATGATTATATCCTGACACTGGTGATCGGTTTTTATCTGAAGCGCCGGCCTAAAACATAACAACCTGTAATTTTCCTTCATATTTTCATTGCCCCCGTAATAAACTTAGCAATAGAAGGGTTATCCAAAAGCTGCTGAGAAAAGAGGGGGAGTATGAGAAGGCGTAACCGTTATCCCAGAAGGGGCACAAATGCCGGCTTCGGTGTTTTCATCGTCGTCATCATTCTGGCTGTCGCCGTGGGCTATGCCGGAACAAAATACATAATATATCCGTACTTGCTCGGGAACCATACGGAAGAGGAAGCAGGACAGAACAGCGGGGACAACACGTCCGGATCAGCCGTCGATGTCATTCCGGGCGCTCCAAGCATTATCATCGACCAGCAGGATGTGAAGAACGGGACGCCGGAAAGCGTGAATCCCGGCGCGCTCGCCACCGGAGGGGCAGGACCGTACTGCGTACAGTTCGGAAGCTTTTCGGCAAAGGCGGGTGCGGACACTTTGTCCTCTGAGCTTTCCGGACACGGGATCTATTCTTACGTGTTCGAAAGCGGGGGAAGCTATAAGGTCCTGGGGCTCCCCTATACTGATGAAGCGAAGGCCAGGGAAGCCGCCGATATCGTAGCTGCCGTGGTGACGGATGTTTTTGTTGTGGACCTGTCAAAATTGATACAATAACGATTGGTGCTCCGCTGTCCTGTTACGAAAGAGAAAATGGAATGACGGCGTCAGTACCTGACCGCCGCCGGCCTGAAGAAAGGGTTAAGAATGATCCCATTATCCACCAGGATGAGACCTGACCATATCGATGAATTTGTCGGACAAAGGCATTTTATGTACAAGGAGTCTTTGCTTTATAATGCCATTAAAAACAAAACCTTTGAATCGGCTATCTTTTTCGGCCCGTCCGGGACGGGCAAGACGACTCTTGCCCGGCTCATCGCAAGGGAGATGGACGCGGACTTCCATGAACTCAATGCCTCCACAACCGGTACCAAAGAGCTCAAGGAGATCCTTGACAACGCGAAGGTAAAATTTTTCGGACTTCAGAAGGAAACGACCTATGTCTATGTGGATGAGTTCCACCGCTGGAACAAGCTGCAGCAGGATTCCCTGTTAAAAGCGCTGGAGGAAGGCGTCATCCGGTTTATCGGAAGCACGACGGAAAACCCGTATTTTGCTGTGAATAACGCCATCCTAAGCAGAGTCGGCCATATTTACGAATTTAAGCGTCTGGAAAAAGACGATGTTTATCATATCCTGATAAATGCCCTTAACGATACGGAAAGAGGCCTCGGCAAGCTGAAACTGGATTGGGATGAGGATGCGGTCCTCATGCTGGCGGATCTTTCCAGCGGCGATGCCAGGATTGCGCTGGACACCCTGGGGTTTATCAGCGAGAACCTGAAAAAAGGCGGAAGGATTGACAAGGACATTATCGGCGAGGCGATGCAGCGTCAGACCACATTTTATGACCGAAGCGAGGACAAGTACAACCTACTGTCGGCCCTTCAGAAATCCGTCCGGGGCAGCGACCCAGACGCGGCGGTCCATTACCTGGCAAGACTCCTTGAGGGCGGCGCCGATATCCAAATGATCGGGCGCAGGCTGATGGTCATGGCAAGTGAAGATATCGGAATAGCCTATCCCACCGCGATCTCTATCGTAACGGGCTGCGTCCAGGCCGCCCTCATGATCGGATTGCCGGAGGCGAGGATCAATCTGGCCCATGCGACGATCCTGCTGGCGTCCTGCCCGAAATCCAATTCCGCGGTCAGCGCCCTCGGTAAAGCGACGTCGGATCTTCAGAAGAAAAATATCGACGACGTACCGGATCATTTAAAGGACGCGCATTATTCAGGCGCAAAAAAGCGGGGGCTGGGAATCGGGTATAAATATCCCCACGCATATGGCGGATATGTGAAACAGCAGTACCTCCCGGACAACCTTTATCGTGAAGGGGTTAAATATTACGAGCCGACGGAAAACGGAAAGGAAGGGGCTTTTAAAAAATTTCTGGAAAGCCTTGAAAAACTGAAATGATCATAAAATTGGCGGAGCACAGCGGTTTCTGCTTTGGGGTCAGGGAAGCGATGAAGAAGGCGGAGCAAACCATTGAAGAAAACAGGGGAAAGGATATCAGGATATACACCTGCGGCCCCTTGATCCACAATAAAACCGTCACTGATGAACTGAAGGAAAAGGGCGTTGATATCATTTACAGCCCGGAAGAAGCGGAAGAAGGATCCATCGTCATCGTCCGGTCCCATGGCGAGCCCCCGGATTTCTATGAACAGGCGAAAGCGAGAAGCATACAGCTCATCGACGCCACCTGCCCATTTGTAAGGCGGACCCAAATGCTGGTCCGCGAGGCAAAGGATCAGGGCTTTCACATCGTCGTGGTCGGCGATCGCAGCCATCCGGAAGTGATCGGGATCAACGGCTGGTGCGACAATGAGGCGTCGGTGGTTTCCAGCCTGGAAGAAGCAAAAGAAGTGGCGGAAGACCACCTGTTTATCGTTGCGCAGACGACCATTACCGCCGCGCTTTTTCACGAAATCGTTTCTTATTTAGAAAAAACAAAGAAAGAGATCGTCGTTCATAATACCATTTGCCGTGCCACGGCAGAGCGGCAAAAAAGCTGTATGGAAACAGCTATGGATTCTGATTTAATGGTTATAATAGGTGGTAGCGACAGCTCGAACTCGAAAAAGCTGTATGAGATTGCGAAAAAATACTGTAGAAATACCTATTTTATTGAAAATAAAGAAAGTTTACCATTGAAAGAAGTCGGGAAATGTAATAAAATAGGAATAGCGGCGGGGGCTTCGACTCCCGAACGTATTATTAAGGAGGTTATTGCTACCATGAGTGAATTATTCACTGAAAACAGAAAAGACAGCGCGATGCATGATTTCATGGACGAAATTGAAAAGAACATGAGACTGCCGCGCAGCGGCGAAATCGTCAACGGTGAGGTTATACAGGTTTCCAACAGGGAAATCGTAGTCAATCTCGGGTGTAAAAAAGACGGTATTATTCCAAGGGAAGAGGTTGTCTTGGAAGGAGACCAGGAATTAACTGATTTATTTAAGGAAGGCGATGAAATTCAGGCTAAAGTTTTGAAAACCGACGATGGCGATGGCAACATCCTCCTGTCCAAAAAGAAGCTTGAAGTAAACGAGCATTGGGATGAGATCAACGGTGCTCTTGAAAATAAATCATTTGTTAATGCGAAGCTCGTTAAAGAAGTGAAGGGCGGAGTGATCGCCGTTTACAAGGAAGTTTCCGGCTTTATTCCTTTGTCTCAGCTTTCCGACAAGTTTGTCGAGAAAGCGGACGAGTTCATCGGTAAAACATTGCCGGTGAGGGTTACCAGAGTAGACCAGAAGAGGAACAAGGTCGTTTTCTCACATAAAGCTTATCTGTCGGAAGAAAGACAGAAAAAGGTCCAGGAGATCTGGGATTCCCTTCACGTCGGCGACGTCGTGGAAGGAACAGTGATGCGGTTTACCGAATACGGCGCCTTCGTCGATATCGGCGGGCTGGACGGACTTCTCCATATCTCGGAGATTTCCTGGGGCAAGCTGAAGCACCCGCAGGAAGCGCTGAGGATCGGAGAAAAGGTTCAGGTGAAGATCCTCTCCATGAACACGGAGAAGGGAAAGATTTCATTGGGCCTGAAGCAGAACAGGCCGGAGCCATGGTCTGTGATCGATGAAAAATACCATGTCGGTCAGGTTATCTCAGGAAAAATCGTACAGATCAAGGACTACGGCGCATTCGTGGAATTGGAGCCGGGCCTTGACGGCCTTGTCCATATATCGGAAATCGCATACAAGAGAGTGACAAATATCGCCGATGAAATCTCCACGGGACAGGAAGTAACCGCCAAAATCCTTGAGATCGACAAGGAAAGAAAGAGAATCAGCCTGAGCATCAAGGAAACCCTTGAACCGCCGGCACCCCAGGATAAAGACGCTCCTCCGACAGTTGCGGCCTCGGCTGCAGACAAGACGAATCCGGAATTATCCGTACCTACCGAAGTAAAGGACACTGAGACCATTGAAATAGAACCGGCGGAAGAAGCGCCTGCTGCGGAAGTGGCGGAAGCTCCCGTTGGGGAATCCGATGAAGAGCCGGATATCCCGGAAGCGGACGAAGCGGAGGTCAACGGAGAAATACCGATTCCGGAGGTTGTACCGGAAACGCCAACCGACGATGTTAATGCCAGAGAGATTGCGGCCGCTGAAACCACCGAGGAGACGCCGGCTGAAACGGAAGCCGTCGTTGCATCGGTCGTAGAAGAAGTTCCCGCGGATGAAGCGGCTGAGGAAGTGCCTGCAGAAGCGGAAGAAAAACAGGAATAAACAAACCGTAAAAACAATAAGACCGCTGGATTACCAGCGGCCTTTCTTTTGAATCGGGGCACATAAGCGAGCGGTTTCCAAGCGAATATAATATCCCCGTCAGCCGCTCCTATCTTGACATCTTGATCAGTTCCTCGGCGCTTTTCAGTGTCGTCTCGGTGATATTGATGCCGCCTAAAAGGCGCGCGATCTCTTTGATCTTCTCCTGTTCGTCGAGGGGGCTGACCGTCGTGAGGGTGATTTCACCCACAGCTGCCTTTTCTATCCTGTAGTGATGGTCCCCAAAGGCTGCAATTTGCGGCAGGTGAGTGATGCAGATAATCTGGCGCTGTTTTGAAATATCGGACAGCTTCTTTCCTACGATGCTGGCGGTGATCCCGCTGATCCCCGCGTCGATCTCGTCGAAGATCATGGTCGGGATCCGGTCATAGCCTGCGATGATCTGCTTAAAGGCCAGCATGATCCTGGATATTTCGCCGCCTGAAGCGATTTTGGCAAGGGGTTTCGGCGCTTCTCCCTTGTTTGTGGTGATCAGGAATTCGATCCGGTCCACGCCGTTTGCGGAAAAATTCAATTTGCCGCCGTCTTCGTCATAGAACGCGACGGTCAGGACGGTATCTTTAAAGTTCAGTTCTTTCAGTTCTTCGTTGATATGGGCTTCCACATCCGCTGCTGATTTTCTGCGGAGCCCGGTAAGCTCTGCGCAGGCTTCCGCAAGTTCTTTTTCATATGCAGACAGTTCTTTTGAGAGTTTGTCCCTGAGGGCGTCGATGTTTTCAATCTTTTCCAGGTCAAGCGAAATCCTTTCCTTATATTCCAGGACCTTTTCAATGGAGCCGCCGTATTTTCGTTTGAGGCTGTCCAGGACATTCAGCCGATTGACGGTTTCTTCAAGGATTTCCGGGGAGAAGGAGATTCCGTCTTTGAATTTTCGTATTGCTGTCGTCTGATCTTCGATTTTATAATATGCATCGGATAACTCCACACAGAAACCGTTTATTTCATCGGAAAAGCCGCTGATTTCCTGCAGCAGGCGCAGGCTTTTGCCAATACCGTCCGCTGCGGAAGGGGAGGTTTCATAAAGAAGCCCATAGGCGCCGGAAAGATTTTGATAGATTTTTTCGCTGTTCTGGAGCAGGCTCAGCTTTTGGGACAATTCGTCGTCTTCTCCCGGGTAAGGCTTAACCCCGTTGATTTCGGAGAGTTCAAACCGCATGAAATCGCGTTTTCGTTCCGCGTCAGCCTGACTTGAGAGCAAAGAAACCAATTCATGCTTTGTCTCCGAATATTTATGGAAAAGATCAGACACGCGCTCTCTGGCGGGAGAAATTTCCCTGTCATGGAAGCTGTCGATGAGTTTCAGATGATTTTCAGGATTTAACAGCGACTGGTGGTCATACTGACCATGGACGTCCGCGATCCGCCGGCATAGTTGATTCAGCTGGGAGAGGGAAACGATCTCGCCGTTTAGCTTGCAGACGTTTTTTCCGGCGGCGGAAAGTTCCCTGGTGACGACAAATTCTTCTCCGTCCAGATCTGCCAGCATCTGCACCACGGCCTTATCCTTTCCGGAGCGAATAAAAGCAGTATCCGCCCTGCTTCCCAGGGCCAGGCTTACTGCTTCAATCATGATCGATTTTCCTGCGCCGGTCTCGCCTGTTATAATATTCAATCCATCGTGGAAATCCAGATCAACGGTATCAATAATTGCAAAATCTTTAATGCGAATATGAGAAATCATATTACTATCCTCTTTATCGTGCCGTGACGGGGTATGTTTCCAAGGGGACACACCCGGCAGGCACAGAAAGCTTGAACGTATCTGCTATTTGATCATATCGTTAAAGCGGTTTACCAGCGCCGGCACGTTGGAGGGATCGCTGGCCACGATAAAGATGGTATTATCGCCGGCTATGGTGCCGACTATATTGGGGAAGTTCAGGGTGTCGATCGCTTCCGCGGCGGCGTTGGCACAGCCGCTGAGGGTCTTTACGACGATGATATTGCCGGAATAGGCGACGGTCTGGATCGTCTCTTTAAAAATTTTGATGTACCGTTCTGAAATCGGCTGATCAACGCTGGAACCGACGGTATATTTGTATTTACCGGATGAAGAAAGTGTTTTCACAAGCTGCAGCTCTTTGATGTCCCGGGATATGGTGGCCTGGGTAACCTTGTAGCCGCTTTTCCTTAAAAGAGTAACCAGCCTTTCCTGGGTCTCAACCTCGTGCGTATTGATTATATCAAGGATCTTGTTTTGTCTCGAGTATCTCATGCGGCACTTCCTTTC
>DATMXY010000434.1:0-3101 GCA_035561275.1 Anaerovoracaceae bacterium
GTTTTAGACAACATTTTAAGCAAATTGTTACATTGCTGCTTCATTTCACGTTATCCCAGCTATTATCCCATCAATAAAACCGAGGTATCATGATACATCCATAAAAACCTTTCCCGCATAATTACGTATGAAACAATGGTCCTCCGGCTAAGCTTGACCGGAAGACCATTATTTGAGTTAGAAGAAGGTTAATGAAAAAGTTTCTTGTTTCAAGGTTTGTTCGATAAACATCATCTGTACGTTTATAATTTACCCTTTATCGCGGGGTATAAACCCCGAAATACTTCGTATTTTTTCTGGTAGGCCAGAGCCCGGTCCGCTTTGGGGACGACGGTTTCCTTGACCTTTACGATTGTTTTTGCCGCATCTTCCACAGTGGCATACTCACCGCAGGCCACGGCTGCGAGGATGGCGCCGCCTAGGGCCGGCCCCTCTTCCGTCTCCAGGATCTCGATCTCGATGTTCAGGACGTTCGCCAGGATCTCCCGCCAGACGGGACTTTTTGCCCCTCCGCCGCAGAGCTTGGTCTTTTTGATATCGATACCGAGGGATCCGGCGATTTCCATAGAATCCTTTAACGCAAAGGAAACGCCTTCAAATACGGCCTCCGCCATCTGCGCCCTGGTGGTATCCATACCGAGTCCCAGAAACGCTCCCCGGATATTTGGATCGTTATGGGGCGAACGCTCGCCCATGAGATAGGGCAGAAAGTATACCGGATTGTTCCCGGCTCCTTTGATTTCCTGCTGCTCTCCCTGATAATCGTACGTTTTCAGGATATCCTCCAGCCACCATTTCAGGCAGGAGGCCGCGCTGAGCATGCAGCCCATCAGGTGGTATTTCCCGTTGGCGTGGCTGAAGGCATGGATCGCGTTGTTTTCTCCGATGGTAAAATCGTCGCAGGCAATGAATACCGTGCCGGAAGTTCCGATGGAAATATTGCAGCTGCCGTTTTCCACCGTTCCGGTGCCGATGGCCGCCGCCGCGTTGTCTCCGGCGCCCGCCACCACGGCGATATCCCCTGACAGTCCCAGGGATTCAAGGACGTCTTTTTTCAGATAACCTGAAATTTCATAGCTTTCCCGGACCTCGGGAAGCATTTCCTCATCGATACCGCAGATTTTAAGCATTTCTTCAGACCACATGCGGTTTTTTACGTCCAGGAGCAGCATTCCGGAAGCGTCGGAAACGTCGGTGGTAAAGGACCCGGTCAACATGTAGACCAGGTAATCCTTGGGCAGCATAATCTTCCTGACGGCTTTAAATTTTTCCGGTTCGTTTTTCTGCATCCACAGGATCTTCGGCGCGGTAAAACCCGCAAACGCGATATTTCCCGTATATCCGGACAGCTTTTTTGTCCCGATCACCGTGTTTAAATATATGGTCTCCTGTTCCGTCCTGCCGTCGTTCCAAAGGATGGCAGGCCTGACGACCCTGTCGTTCTCATCCACCGCCACCAGCCCGTGCATCTGCCCGCCGACGCCGATTCCCCTGATCCGGCTTTTATCGGCAGGTTCTGTCTCAAGCAATTCCGCAAGACCCGCAAGGGCCTGTCGGAGCCAATCTTCAGGATTCTGCTCCGACCAGCCCGGTTTCGGGTAGCTGACGGGGTACTCTTTTGATACGGAGGACAGTACGGTCCCGTCGCTTTGCATGAGGAGTAATTTAACGGAGGATGTTCCTAAATCTATTCCTATATACTGCATTGTTCTCTTCCCTCTAACCAAAAGATTAACTTAAGGATCAAACGCTTTTATGCATGAAATTTGTTATTTTCAGCCGTGGTTGCAATAACCGAACAATAACGTGTTAAGGATGGCCTCCAGCTTTTCCTGGCGGCCGCTGCCCGGAAGGTCCGGCGCGCCGAGGGCGTCCGCATAGGCGGCCAGCTTTTCCAGCGTGACTTTTTTTCCGACAATATCCGCGCCGACTCCGGTTTCATAGCTGGCGTATCTTTCTTTGACGAAGGCGTCGATCCTGCCGTCTTCAATGATTTTGGCCGCGTTCAGGAGGCCCAGCGCAAAGGCGTCCATTCCCAGGATGAACCCAAGAAACATATCCTCGTCGGTGTAGCTTGGGCGCCTGTCTTTCGCGTCGAAGTTCAGGCCGCCTGTGAGTCCCTCGGCTTTCAGCACCTCATACATGCACAGGGTCGTCTCATAGACATTTGACGGGAACTGGTCCGTATCCCAGCCAAGAAGGGTGTCTCCCTGGTTGGCGTCGATGGAGCCAAGCATGCCGTTGATTGCGGCTACGCGGAGGTCGTGCTGGAATGTATGTCCCGCAAGGGTCGCATGATTCGCTTCGATATTCAGCTTGAAGTCTTTATCCAGTCCGTATTTTCTCAGGAACTCGATGGCCGTCGCCGCGTCATAGTCGTACTGGTGTTTCGTGGGCTCCTTCGGTTTCGGTTCAATATAAAAATCCCCTTTGAAGCCTATTTTTCTTCCGTATTCTACCGCCATCCTCATGAAGTTTGCGATATTGTCCAGTTCGAACTTCATATCGGTGTTGAGCAGAGTTTCGTATCCTTCCCTGCCACCCCAGAACACATATCCTTTGCCGCCGAATTTAACGGTCAGGTCCAGCGCCTTTTTCACCTGGGCCGCCGCAAAGCAAAAGACGTCGGCAGAGTTTGAGCTGGCGGCGCCGTTCATATATCTCGGGTTGCTGAAGAGGTTGGCAGTCCCCCACAGGCACTTGATGTTTGCCGCCTGCATTTTTTCAAGTATGTAATCGGATATCTCATCGAGCCTTTTGTTGGTCTCTTTGATATCGTCGGCTTCCGGTACCAGGTCCAGATCATGGAAACAGAAATACTCGATTCCCAGCTTCTCCATCATCTCAAAGCCCGCGTCCGCTTTCGCCCTTGCGTGTTCCATGGTTTTCTTTTCAGCCGCTCCGAAGGATTTATCCGCCGTATCGTCTCCGAAGATATCCTTGCCGGCATTGCCCAGATTATGCCACCACGCCATGGCAAAGGTCAGGTGCTCTTTCATTTTTTTGCCGAGAACGATTTTTTCCGGATCATAAAATTTGAACGCGAAATCGTTTTTGCTTCCCGGCCCTTCATACTGGATTTTTTTAATATTAAAATATTC
>DATMXY010000435.1:0-6841 GCA_035561275.1 Anaerovoracaceae bacterium
GCTCCCATGATAATCAACGCCGCTTTTACTTTTATTCTTCTTAAAAGGTTGTTTATCGGTACCTGAAATAACGTAAATGTCAAAAAATAAGCTGAAGTAGCCATGCCGATCAAAGTTGTCTCTGTCTGCATGCTTTTGCCAACCATAGGCACGTTGAATATAATGCAGTCATATGCTAATTCAATAAATAAAAATAAGAAACATGCAGAGAGAAATACTTGATTCGTCAATACTTTTCTTAAAGCGATGAAAAATGAGGATTTCTCCTCTTTCTCATTCTTTTCGGCTTCTTCCGTATTCGAAAGCTCCATATGCGGCAGCCTCTTAAAATAATGGTAAAAGCAAATAAAAGCAATACCAATAAGAAAACTTGCCGTAATAACATTCGCTTTTAACGATATGTCTGAAATAACTCCGCCGACAAATGGACCCAGTATAATTCCAATACCTTGTATCGATCTGTAATAAGGGATAAAATTTTTACCACCTTTTAATTTAACCCTGCTGACAACACTATACAGGGCAGGCGCTATAGCTCCAATACCAAATTGCAGACAGACATACAATACGATCAATAACCAGGCGGATGCGGCTATGGCTACCGAAAATAATGATACTGCACTAAGGAAGCATCCGAGCGCCACTATTTTCAGCACGCCTTTTCGGTCGCTCAGATAACCTATATATGATTGGAGTAAAGAGGTTATCAAGGCTGAAGTAGCTATAATAACCCCGTATTCAATATGACCTCCCCCAACATCTGTTATGTAATAGAAAAAGATAGGGATGAACATGTAGACTGAAAAAAAATAAGTCAAAACGCCTATGCATAAAAAAATTGGCATAAACTCCTCCTTAACTTATTAAATAAAAACAGAGGTCATTTTCAACAAAACAACCTCTGCTTAAATTTTACTTTTATGCCGGTTTCGGCAATCTTTGTGAAATAATATTCATAAGATGGTCGGTGGAATCCAGCAGATCGACAAATTCCGTATCTCCTACAGCCTGTAAAACGGCCTTCCCGGGAGCCAGCACCCCTCCGAACACTTTGCCGATTTCCGCATGCTTGTATTTGTAAAGCAGCTCGTCCATTTCCAGGGAAATATCGTAAGTGTCGTCATAAGGCATTTCGACTTCGAATACGTGAGCCAACTCCGCTGCGATCTCCCAGTTGCTGAAGAACACATCTTCATTCACTGCCTGGTGGACCGGCTGCAGCCTTCTTTCCGTATTGGTATAGGTCCCTTCCACAGACGCAAACCCGGTACCGGGGATTACGACGTCCGCCTTCCTGGCAGTCTCTGTCAGATGCGTATCGGTAACCATCAGGAAATCCAGGCAGGAAAGGTCCGCCCTCGGATCCTCGCCGAAAATCAGCAGCGCCTTTACGCCTTCCAATGCTTCTGCGCCGGCCGTGATCCCAAGGTCGATGAGGCCCTGACTGTTGTTCTTTGCTTTTATCATCAGAATGCCGTCCCTCGGAGATCCGATGTGGCCGGAAACCACCGCGATGTCGCCAATCAGAGTAGCGGCGTCCGTCGTCGCCAGATTCTGCTGGAATACGATCATTGCCTTCTTCGCGTTTCCGTACAGCTCCGCCACCGCTTTGGCGTCATCGCTGACCTTGACTTTGGCAAGGCTTGCGGCAAATTCATCGAAGCCTTCCGCCGACGACTTCTTTCCCATATCCAGGAGCGCCTGTGCCATTTCCTTCAGGAAGCTGAGGTTGTTCTTCACATAAAGGACCTTGGCAGCGAACTCAAAGCGCTGTTCATGTCCCACAGGATTGATCAGGACCACTTTGGCGCCTGCCTCCGCAGCCTGCTTCAGCTTGATCCGGACAACGGGATTGAGCTCCGCGTCAAAGCCGGCGACAAGGATCACTTCCGTCGCCAGCAGCTCGTCGATGGTATTGGGCGAAGCGTCAAAGCCCAGAACTTTGGCAAGGCCGTTTTCCCTGTTGTTGAAGCAGAGCGTTTTCGCGCCTATGGTTTCCGCAAACTTCTTGATGGCGTACGCTTCCTCATTGGTGTATCTGTCGGATATGGAAACCGCCACCGCGTCCTTCCCATATTTCGCAGCCGCTGACTGGACTTTTTTCGCAGTCAGTACAAATGCCTCATGGTAATCCGCCTCTTCCAGACCGTGCTCTTTCCGGATCATCGGATCCAGCAGCTTGCCGTCCTTTACGGCGCAGTCAAATCCGAATTTGCCCTTTCCGCAGAGCAGACCCTTGTTCACGGCGCCTTCCTTATCGGGAACCGCCTTGATGAGCACATCTCCGTAGGTCTCCAGGTTCAGGCTGCATCCGACGGAGCAATAGGAACAGGTCGTACCGGTCTGCTCCGTTTCCAGCGGAACGGATTTCCCGTATGTAGCCCTTTCGCCGAGCGCGCCTGTGGGGCATACGCTGACGCATTGGCCGCAGGAAACACAGCCGGATTCAGCAAGGGGCTTTTCCAGCGTCGGTTTCACCACCGTGTCAAAACCTCTGTGTACCAGACCCAGCGCTCCCACGCCCATTACCTCGTCGCAGACGCGGACGCACAGTCCGCAGAGGATACACTTGTTGGGGTCTCTGATGAGGAACGGATGGTCGTCTTCAAACTCGATCCTGTTCACATCCCCGGCAAAGCGATCCGGTTTCACCTTATATTCATTGGCAAAGTCTATGAGCTTGCATTCGAAGTAGTCGTGGCAGCCGCATTCCAGACACCTTGCGGCGTCGGCCATGGCCTGCTCTTCATCGTAACCGAAAACAACTTCCGTGAAATTGTCTTTCCGTTCTTCCGCTTCCAGCTGATCCATCTTCGGCCTGCACTGCCGCTCCCTGTCCTCGAAGGTCTTTTCCGTAATGTCGTCTCTTTCAACAGTGTACGGCTTTTCGTACTTCACTTTTTCGCCGGCCAGGTACGCGTCGATGATCTCGGAAGCCTTTTTTGCGTCCGCAATGGCTTCTACAGCGATGGAGATCTTGTCGTTTCCGCAGTCGCCGCCGGCGAATACGCCTTCCATGCTGGTCATGAAGGTATCCTTATCATATGCGATGCCCTTTTTCTTCGTCAGGTCCAGTCCTTCAAATCCCCAGGGATCCACGGCCTGGCCGATGGCGAGGATCAATGTATCGATATCCAGCGTCTCCGTCTTGCCTTCCACTGCGACAGGCGCCCTTCTTCCGCTTGCATCCGGCTCGCCGAGCTCCATGATCTGAAGCAGGACCTGCTTGACGTGCCCGTCGGCGTCCTTGATCACTTCGATGGGATTGGTCAGATTCTTGAAGATCACGCCTTCTTCTTCCGCTTCCACGATCTCGATCCTGTCCGCCGGCATTTCGTCTTTCGTACGCCTGTATATGTTGTAAACCTTCTTTGCGCCAAGCCTTACGGCGGTTCTGCAGGCGTCCATGGCGGTGTTGCCGCCGCCTACGATGGCAACATTTTCGCCCAGCTTGATCTCTTCGTTCCGAACTACCTTTCTCAGGAAATCGATGCCGCCGATGACGCCGTCGGCATCCTCTCCCTTGCATCCGACGCCGGTGGATACCCAGGCGCCGATCCCGACATGGACCGCGTCAAAGTCTTTTCTGATGGATTCAAAGGAAATATCGGATCCTACTTTCGTGTTGGGGACCAGGGTCACGCCCATCTTTTCGATAAGGTCGATCTCCTCGTCCAGCACCGCCTTCGGCAGCCGGTATTCGGGAATGCCGTACCGCAGCATCCCGCCGAGCTTTGGCATCGCTTCAAAAATCGTGACGTCATGTCCCATCTTTCTGAGAAAATACGCCGCGGAAAGGCCCATGGGGCCGCCGCCGATAATGGCCACGGACTTCCCTGTGGCAGCGGCGATCTCAGGCATAAACGGGTCTTCGCCGGCCATATCCATATCGGCGGCAAATCGCTTCAGCCACGCGATGGAGATGGGTTCCTCCACCAGCCTTCTCCTGCACTTGTCTTCGCAGGGATGGGGACATACTCTTCCGATGGCGCCGGGGAGCGGGATCTTGTCCTTGATCAGCTCGATGGCTTTTTCAAATTCCCCGTTGGCGATGAGCCCGACATAGCCCTGACAGTCCGTGTTGGCGGGACATGCCAGCGCGCAGGGAGGCCTGCAGTCGCCGATATGGTTGGATAAGAGCAGTTCCAGGTTCGTCTTTCTGGATTCCTTGACCTTTTCTGTCGCGGTTTTGATGATCATGTTAGGAGCGATCTCCGTGGCGCAGGCTTTGACCATTTTGGGGTTACCTTCCACCTCGACCACGCAGATCCCGCAGGCGCCGTAGATTTCCGTCCGTTCATCAAAACAGAGAGTCGGGATAAAAATGTCGTTTTCCTTTGCGATTTCCAGGATGGTCTGTCCCGGAATCCCGAAGACTTCCTTGCCGTCTATATTTAATCTGAATTTTTTCATTGCTGCACCCTCCTTTAGTCTCTCAAGATCGCGTTGAATCTGCAAGTTTCCTCGCATTTTCCGCACTTGATACAAACATCCTGATCGATCGTATGCTGCTTCTTCAGCTCGCCTTTAATAGCGCCCACAGGGCACTTCCTGGAGCAAAGCGTGCATCCGGTACATTTGTCCGTAATGGTGAAGGTCAGCAATTCCTTACAGGAGTGGGCGGTGCACTTTTTCTTATAGATATGATCCTCGTACTCGTTTCTGAAATACTTGATGGTGGTGAGCACCGGATTCGGGGCAGTCTGTCCCAGGCCGCACATGGAACCGTCCTTGATCTTCTGCGCGAGCTCTTCCAGCAACTCGATGTCCCCGTCCTTGCCTTCTCCCACAGTGATCCTTTCCAGGATCTCAAGCATTCTCTTGGTCCCCACACGGCAGTAGTTGCACTTGCCGCAGGATTCCTTCCTTGTAAAGTCGAGGAAATACCTGGCCATGTCCACCATGCAGGTAGTTTCGTCCATGACGATCATACCGCCGGATCCGACGATGGCTCCGGTCTTTGTGATGTTTTCATAATCGACGGGAGTGTCGATGAGAGAAGCGGGAATACAGCCGCCGGAAGGCCCTCCCATCTGAACGGCCTTGAATTCCTTGCCGTTCTTGATGCCGTCTCCGATTCCGTAGATGACGTCTTTGAGGGGCAGCCCCATGGGAACTTCGACAAGGCCGCCCTTCTTGATCTTTCCGGCCAGGGCGAATACCTTTGTGCCCTTGCTCTGAGCGGTCCCGAAAGCGGCGAACGCCGCTCCGCCGTTTGCGATGATCCACGGAACGTTGGCGAAGGTTTCAACGTTATTGATATTGGTCGGCTTCTGCCAGAATCCCTTTTGTGCCGGGAACGGAGGCTTCAGCCGGGGCATGCCCCGTTCGCCTTCCAAAGAAGCGATGAGGGCTGTTTCTTCCCCGCAAACAAACGCGCCGGCGCCTGCCTTGATCCTGATGTCAAAGCTGAAGCCGGTTCCGAATAAATTTTTGCCGAGAAAGCCCTTTTCCCTTGCCTGGTCCATGGCGATCTCAAGTCTGTGGATCGCAAGCGGATACTCCGCGCGGACGTAGATGACGCCTTCCGTCGCGCCCATAGAGAAGCCGCCGATGATCATCCCTTCGATAAGGGAATGGGGGTCGCCCTCCAGGACGCTTCTGTCCATAAACGCGCCCGGGTCGCCCTCGTCGGCGTTGCATACCATATATTTTTCTTTTCCGGAAGATTGTTTCGCAGCGTTCCACTTGAACCAGGTGGGGAACCCGGCGCCGCCTCTGCCCCTTAAGCCGGATATTTTGATTTCTTCAATGACTTCATCGGGAGTCATGGACGTGACGACTTTTTTCGTCGCCTCATATCCGCCTGTCTTTATGTACTCTTCGATATTTTCCGGATTGATGATCCCGCAGTTCCTCAGGACGATCCTCTGCTGCTTTTCGATAAACGTTTTGTCGATTTCCGAGATCTCATGGTCCTTTACGGCCTCGCCGCCGATCAGGTGTTTTTCCACGATATCCGTCACCTTGTCCGGCTGGACTTTCACATATCTTGTAAGGCCTCCCTTTTCGTCATAGACGTCGACGATGGGTTCCAGGTAGCAGGTCCCGACGCATCCTGTCAGGTCTACCGGAATATCGAGCCCTTTTGCCCTGATCTGCTTTTCAAATTCCGCGGCTGTCTTTTTTGCTCCTGTGGCGACTCCGCAGCTGCCCTGCCCTACTACAACCTTCATTCTGCTCATCCTGCCTTTACCTCCTGCCCCTCTCTCTGCCTGATTTCGGCAAGAGCCTTCTTTACACTGTCCTTTGTCAGATTGCCGTAGGTTTCATCGCCGGAATCGCTCTTGATCATCATGACCGGCGCCAGGCTGCAGCAGCCCAGACATGCCACGTTGTTCAGGGTGAACAGACCGTCTTTTGTAGTCTCTCCGTCCTTGATCTCCAGTTCCTCACAGAGCGCTTCCTCGATCATGTCCGCGCCGTTTACATGGCAGGCCGTTCCCTTGCAGAGCATGATGAGGTATTTGCCGATGGGTTTCAGCCGGAACTGGGAATAGAACGTCGCGACGCCGTAAATTTTGGCCGGCTTGATCCCGGTCTGTTCAGAAATATAATTGATTGCATCCATGGAAAGATATCCATAGATATCCTGCGCTTTTTGCAGGATGGTGATGAGGCTGCCCGGCGTTTTGGCATACTTCTTCATTACCGGAGCCAGTTCTGCAAATTCAGGCTCCTTGCTGCCGCATTGGCAGCCGCTTTTTTCACAAGTCATAAATTTGTTCCTCCATAACACAAATTCAGCAGATCGCCTTTGACATAAAGAACGAAGACAAGAGGGTCGTTTCCGTTCTCGGAGACTCGACCTTCTTCCACACCGGAATCAACTCTCTGATCG
>DATMXY010000436.1:0-5915 GCA_035561275.1 Anaerovoracaceae bacterium
ATATTTGATTTCGCACGGATTCAATGCTAGTATTACACTAGTATTACATTGGAGGTGTTAGTTCATGGATACTGAAAACAAAAACGGATTGTTTCCTATCGCTTTAAACGCGGTCGTCCTGGATTGTAAAGATATTGACGCCTTGGCGGATTTCTACATCCGTTTGCTTGGATGGGAAAAAAGCTATGGCGACGACGAGTGGGTGGACGTTTCCTCGACCTCCTGCGGTGTCAAGATCTCTTTTCAAAGAAACGAGGATTATGTCCCCCCGGTATGGCCGGAAGAGCCGGACGCCCAGCAGCAGATGATGCATCTTGATTTTGCTGTTCACAGCAAGGAAGAGATGGGGCTTGCGGAAAAGCATGCCCTTTCCTGCGGCGCCGTGAAAGCGGACATACAATACGGCGGGGATGAATGGGTCACATTGTTTGATCCCGCGGGACATCCCTTTTGTTTTGTTATTTGGTAGCATCGGCCGGCAAAGAACAGCACGGTTTGCAAGACAAAAAATCGCCTCTTTAGAAAACTGATTTTAAACCACATAAATGATCGGCACATCGTTTAATTTTTGAGAAAGCTGCTCTCTCAAAAATTGTTCGCCCATGGCCCGGGCCTCTTCCCGGTAACAGTATTTTCCCCGTCCTCTTCCTGTCATCAGCGCCTTGTCAAACAACTCCACCGCATTGGGGAACGCCTCGTTGTTTATGGCGCGGTGCACATAGCTGTACGTCATGAAAATGATCTCAATAAACAGCTGTTTTCTGGCTTTTTCCGAAATCCGGTCCGACAGCTGTTCGATCAGCTGTTTGTACAGTTCTTTCCAATTGTCCACAAGAACGACCGGCGCGATCAGCAAGCCCACTCTGTATCCTGCGTCGCTCATCCGGTTAAGCGCATTGATTCTTGACGGTAAAGACGACGTCCCAAATTCGATCCTGCGGATGATTTCATGCGGATTCACGCTCATGCGCATAATGATCCGCCCGCGGTGGTCCAGAGGGAGAAGCGGTTCTACCATATCAAACTTAGTCGGAAATGTGAGAAAGCCTTTTTTACTTTTTCCGAAGGTTTCGACGGTCCACTCCAGGTTTTTCGTAATGGTGTTTTCCAATACCAGGTCGCTGTTGCTGCCGATTTCAAAAACGAGGTCTTTGTCCGAACCGCCTGCCGTTTTTATCAGCTTGTCCATCATCTGCTCCCGATTGACAAAAATCCTGAGATAAGAGCATTTATTGTAATTGCACACCAAATAGCAGTAAAGGCACATGGCGCTGCAGCCTGACGAGGTATACGGCACCAGAAAATCGGAGACCTTATGATTGGGCGTATGTTTCAGCGACTTTCTGACGCCGATAATCAGGTGCCTCTTCATTCCGGCAAATTCCCGGTTTTCTTTTTTGCGCAGTTCCTCAATATTGTTATGGCTTACAATAGGAATCCATGGAACCTGTCCGAATTTTTCCCGCATTTGCCGGCCAAGCTCATAGTCAAGCGCCGCAGGCTCGTAAAATATCTTGTCCGGGTACAAACGTTTCTCTCCTTTTCTTTTTAATGCGCTTTAACGTATTAGTTACTGTTTATTTAAGCCGTTGATCGGTCTGAAAAAAACCGTTCCACGGGTCATCGCCGTTAATCCTCGACAGTGCGTCCGCCATATCGACGCCATCGGGAGCCACCGTGTCAAGCTCTCCCCATGTGATAGGCATGGAGACCCGGGCCCCGCTTCTGGCTCTTATGGAATAGGGAGCAATACTAGTAGCGCCTCTGCCGTTTCGGATCCAGTCGATGAAGATCTTGTTTTTCCGGTTCACCTTTCTGACGTTGCTTGTGTAACGGTCAGGCCACTTCTGTTCCATGACTTCCGCAATACGTCTGGCAAAACCGTAAAATGTCTCCCAGTCCGCGGTTGGTTCGAACGGTACCACTACATGGTAGCCTTTTCCACCGCTGGTCTTGAGATACGAATGAAGGGAAAGCTCTTCAAGAATACTTTTTACGTCTTTCACGCCCTGGCGCACCGTTTCCAGGCCCATTCCCTCATCGGGATCCAGGTCAAATACCATCATATCCGGCTTTTCCAGATCGTCGGCACGGCTTCCCCAGGTATGAAATTCCAGTGTGCCCATCTGCGCTTCATAGATGAGTCCGGATGTATTCTCGATATAGAAGTACTCCTCTGTTTCTCCGCGGCTGTTCATGACCGGCATTGTGACGATCGCTTTGTTATCCGGACCCGGATGCTTCTTAAAAAAACAGGACTCGGAGATTCCCTTGGGGCAGCGCACAATGCTTAGGATCCTGTTGCTTACATAGGGCATCATGCGCTCCGAAACCGCCTCGTAATACCGGACCACATCAACTTTTGCTATTTTCGGATCTTCAAATATCACCTTGTCCGGGTTGCTGATCTTAATCCCGGCGATGATCATGCTGCTGCCGTCCGCCATCCTATCACCCTCCAAATTATTGTATGGTAATTGCTCCTCTTCAGGTTCTTCATCTGACTGTATTTCATTATCCGCACTGTTGCCATACACATCTTCCCTTCTGATATCTCTCGCGTCCTTATCTGTCCGAAGACCCTTAAAGCTCGCCTGCCTTATTACGTTATCTTCGGTCCATTCCGCAAACTTGATTTCCGCCACCAGTTCCGGTTCAAGCCAGGTAATTTCTTCGTTCTTCTTAATCTCAGGCGTCAGTTTGAAAGGAGCCGTTTCCCTCCTGACACGCTCGAATTTTTCTTCGAGCTCTTTCATGGTGCGCACGGTAAAGCCAGTTCCGGCACGTCCGGCATAGACCAATTCGTCTCCTTCATAAACGCCAAGGAGTAGCGCGCTTACCCCGCTCGTTTTTTTATCCGTAAGCGTATAGCCTCCAATGACGAATTCCTGCCTTTTATCGCATTTCAGCTTGATCCAGTCGCCGTTTCTAGCTCCGCTGTAAACGGAATCGGTTTTTTTTCCAACGATCCCTTCCATATTTGACTGGCAGGCCACAAGGAGACATTGCTTGCCGTTTCCTCTGACATGCTGGCTGTAGTGGAGATTTTTCGGCGCATCCTTCATCAGAGCTTCAAGCGTTTCTTTCCTGTCGATCAGGCGGTTTCCCCTCAAGTCCGCGCCATCCAGCGCCAGGAGATCAAAGACAATATAGGTAAGGGTTTTACCCTTGGGATTTTTCATAAAGTTCTGCAGGGCCTGAAAATCCGTCCTGCCTTCCGCGTCCGTAATCACCATTTCCCCGTCCAGGATCATCGCCCTTCCGTCAGCCCAATCGCCCAGGGAATATGCGACATCCTGAAACCGCATTGTATAATCGTTCCCGTTCCTGGTTATGAGCCGGACGCTGCTGCCTTCCAGATATGCAAGGATCCTGTAGCCGTCGTATTTCATTTCATACAGCCAATCCCCGTTCTCCGGAACCGTATTCACCAGTTTGGCAAGCTGTACGTCGACGTTGCTCAAGGGATTCCTCGCGATCTTTTCATCTTCTCCTTCTTCAATTTCCGCCATGGTGCGTCCGGTTCTGACGCTGGTGGTAAACGCAGGGATCTCATCGTCAGGATTTGCAGCATTGGCAGCTTTGGCGTATTCATCCCTTTCTTTAAGCAAGAGCCAGTTGTTCTTATCCTCTCCCGCTTTCGGTTTCATTCGGACCAAAGCCCATTTTCCCTTCAGTCTTCTTCCTTTCAGAACAAACTTCAGCGAACCGCCGGCGAGTCCTTCCGCCACATCCGCCTGAGGTTCCCAGTAGCCTTCATCCCAGAGCATCACGGTCCCGCCGCCATATTCCCCCTTGGGAATCGTCCCTTCAAAGTTCCTGTATTCCAGGGGATGATCCTCCACCTGTACGGCGAGCCTCTTATCACGGGTATCATAGGAAGGCCCCTTGGGTACCGCCCAGCTTAAAAGGGCTCCGTCCCACTCGAGACGCAGGTCGTAGTGATCGCTGCGGGCCGCATGGTGCTGGACGACAAACTTCAGGTGTTCTTCCCCTTCCGCTGCTTGTCCTTCCGGTTCCCCGGTGATTCCAAAATTCCTTTTTCGGTTGTATTCTTCCAATTGTATGGTCATTGAAATTGCTGCCTTTCAGAAATACTGCGGCTGTGTACTAGGTATTATCCGCCGCTTCCGCGGGAGTTATTCATTTAGTATATATCAAGACCATGCGTTAAACGCATGGTCTTGATGAAATTACCCGATATGGTCGCATCATTTCATTGTCTTCATGATCAAGAATATGGCAATGCCAAACATATCCGGGGCCAAAGGAAGGATCGAAGGGATACAGGTTTTCCCCGGGACGTACCATGTCAACCGGAACGTTCTGAGGTGCGAATCTTACCTTGATGCGCGTTACTTGACCGGGATTCATCCTTGCCGTGTCTTTCCATCCTCTTTCATTATTGTCCGGAGGGATGGGTACGCCTGTCAGATAAGAATCTACAGGGAGTACAGCGGTCTCATGGTCCAAGGGCGGTATTCCGTTGATCGCTTCCCAATCGGCCCTGTATCTTTCCGCATCAAAATCCTGACGGTCCAGGATCTGAAATTGTACCAGATGCAGATGAATCGGGTGCGTATCCATCGTGAGGTTTGCAATCACCCATTCCTCCGTTGATCCGACCCAAGGCAGTTCGGAAATCGGCGCCGTCCATTCCTGTCCGTTCAAAAGGACCGCAACCGGTCCTCCCGGCCCTGATACCTCGTTGAGCGTCAGGATCCTGCCGGGGGAATCCGGTCTCAGATCAACGATATAGTTCAGCCTGCCGGGAAGCTTCGACGGTCTGATCGGAGGGGCGGAGCAAACCGGAACCGTAAACTGCATAATTTGGCCGGTCGTGTTCGGGTCGGGCGCATCCCCGTCAGGGAACGGAGCCCTGGCGTCATTCAAAAGAACGATAGAGGTTCCCGGTTCGACGCCTGAAAAATCTGCCAGTATATCGGCTCGCTCGCCCGGCGCCAGCAGAAGCGAATTCAGTTCCACCGGTTCTTCCAGAAAACCGCCGTCGGTTCCGATTTGTATAAAGCTCATGCCATTTGACATTTTCAGGTTATAGAACCGCGCGTTGGATCCGTTCAGCAGACGGAACCGATACTGCCGCCGTTTCACATCGAGATTGGGCCAGACCTTTCCGTTAACCATAATAGCGTCTCCGAAAAATTCAGGCTGCCAATACGGATGGATTTCCGGATTGTTTCCTGTCTCCGGGAACTGAAACGATCCGTCTTCTTTAAACGACCGATCCTGTATCGCGATGGGAATTTCATACTTTCCTTCCGGTAATTCAAGCTCTTCCAGGCAGCCGCCGTCGGGGTCGCGCAGAAGGTAAAAGCCTGCGAGTCCTGCCTGGACATTGAGCCGGGTGATACCCAGCGCATGGTCATGATACCATAGTGTTGCCGGTTCCTGCCGATTCGGGTATAAATAGAAGGACGTAACAAAAGCAGACCCCTTCTTGCCGTCGGCGGTGAACCAAGCGTCAGGATTTCCGTCAAAAGCAGACGGTACTTCACCGCCATGCAGGTGCGTTACAATCGGAACAGGCTCCTGTGCTTCCGGAAAACCGGGAGGAAACGGAGGCCATGGCCGGGAAGGATCCATGGGCATATTGTTGGGATTCGCCCAGTGCAGCGTAGGATCCACTGCAAACAAATGTCTTCCGGTCAATTGGTTTCCCCATTTTACCATGACCGGAATCCCTCTGACAGCTTCAAATGTGGCGCCGGGAGCGCTTTGGGAATATGAGACGCTGTCTGTCTCCGGATTCCATACAAATCCTCCGTAGCCCCAGACAGTTGTCATTGGATACCCTTCAGGAAGAACCTGCTGTTTGAATTCACTGATATCTATAAAATACAGGTGTCTTTCCTCAAAGCAATTGTCATCCTTTGATTTTACTTTTACATATATGG
>DATMXY010000437.1:0-3766 GCA_035561275.1 Anaerovoracaceae bacterium
TATATTGATAATAATGCATTGATAATAATGCCATATCAGGTCATGAATCATGTCAATAAATACGGGCTTTAACAAGAGGGGTGGAGAGAATGAAGAGAAAAGTTTTAAGTATCCTGCTGTGCGCGTCGATGGCGCTGACAATGACGCCATGCTTTACAACAGGAGCATGGGCGGCTGCGGAAGAAGAAACCCCGGCAGAGGAAACAGCAATGAAAGACGATGAGCCGGACATATCCGGTTCTGACAGACCAAGCAATGAGCCTGTCCTGGCTTATGTTCCGCTGGACAACCGTCCGGTCAACGTGGACAGGGTGGTTTACGAGGCGGAATCGGCGGGCTTCACCGTCAAGATGCCCGATGAAGATCTGTATGCGACCCGCCTGGACGGGCAGCCTCGCAACTCCAACGGAACCCAGTCCGGCGACAGTCAGAAGCTGCTGGACTGGATCCTTGAAATGGATAAATCTACTGATTATTTTGTAATTTCCCTCGATCAGCTCCTTTCCGGAGGCTTGGTTAATTCCCGCGTCCTCATCAATAAGAAGCTTTCCAATAAAGAAAAAAAACTGATCGACGCTATCATCGACCTTTCCCAGGATAACCATGTCTACGTCATCGATACCGTTGCCCGTCTGGCGACCTGTACGGTGGGCTATCAGGGCGCAACGCTGGAAACCTATAATTACCTTCGCGATTACAGTATCAAACCCAGACCCGTACTGAAAGACGCCGGCCTTAAAACAGCCAATATTGCCAGGTATTATGCCAGGGATGATAGCTACAGGGAAATAAATATCGGATCGACTGATACGAAAGCAGTCGCGAATATGCTGCGGACCCGCGAAAGGAAGCTGAATCTCATCGATTATATCCTGTCGAAGGATACTTCCGGCAGGATCAAATATTTTATCGGCATCGATGATTCCAGCTCACAGAATACCATACAGACCAACGAGATCAACTATATCAGAAAGACCATGGGTGACCGCGGTCTGATCTATTCGGGCACCGACGAGCTGGGAATGATGGCGGTATTGCGCCTGATGATCGATCATTTCGGCTACAACGTCAATGCGGCTACGATATACTTCGGGGAAACGGAGCGCTCCGGCTCCGGCTCCGCCTATGATCTGGAAACGGTCCGGGAAAATGTTGAGAAGCATCTGGAAAGTATCGGCGTGAAACGGGTGGAGCCGGAGGATGCGGATCTGGAAATCGTGGTGCTGACCGCGCCTTCAAAAAACATCCTGAACGCAAAGTATATCAACAGGATGATCGACTATATCAACGGCAATATTTCCAAAGGGATCCCGACCATCGTGATCAATTCGGCTCCCAGCGTGTACAGCGGGAATCTGGAATACCGGATGATCCGGGAATGCGAGCTGAGCATGCTGCTGGCCTACAGCAGCTGGAATACTGTGGGGAATTCCATCGGGCTGGCGCTAGGCAACGGTATTTCGCGGTACCTGTACCTGAACAGCCGGGACAACAGCAGCGACAGAGCCGACGTCGCCTTCCTGAAGGGACTGATCTTTTCTTATGAAAAGGATATCAGTTATCAGCGCGGCGGCGGAAAGGAATTGTTCAACAGCTACCTTGCGTCAAAGGGCTGGTCCGCCAGCAACTTCTATCAGGACGATGAACAGGTAAAAACGGTCTATGCGGACCTGGAAGATATATTCAAAACCTCTGACTATAACGTTACGGTGGACGATATCGTCGACAACCTGACAGGCTGCAGATATTTCAAGGGCCTGAGCGGAGAATGCGGCATCATTGGAACGATCGGGCTGTCCAATTATTCGGCTCCTTTTTTCAGAACCTTTGAAATCAGGTTTGATATCGATGTGGAGTTAAGCGATACGACCATCAGCGGCTCTGGCAATGCGATGAAGGTAACGATGCCATATGCGCCGGCAGACGGTCAGCTTACCTACTCCCTCAATCTTTACTATATGGACGCATCCGGCAAGCTTCACAAGATACCCAGCGCCTATGACAAGGCAACAGGCACCATCAGCTTTATCACCGACAGCCTTCCCGGTTTCTTTACGGATGCGCTGAGCATGGAAGCGGAGAAGGCGTATTCACTGTTTACCGATGTAGCAGAATCCTCGTGGTATTTCGACGATGTGATGTACATCTATGAGAAGGGCCTGATGAAAGGCACGACCGGCAGCACCTTCGAGCCCAATGCGGCAATGACCCGCGCTATGCTGGCGCATACGCTCTACAGCATGGCGGGGAAACCGGAAGCACCGGGAGCTGCAGACGGATACGAAGCGCCGGAAGTGGCAGGCGGACCTGCGACGCCGCAGGACCTTGGAAACGGCTGGTACAGGACGGCGGCGGAATGGGCTCTGGCGAATGATATCATTCCGGTCTATAAAAACGGAAACTTCGGGCCTAACGATCCCGTGACCCGTGAACAGCTCGCCGATATTTTATGGCGATATGCAAAGTACAGGGGAATGGACGTCGGCAAGGGCGGGTATCCGGGCGTCTACAACTATGCCGACGTCTTTGCCGTACCGGAAACCCTGCGTGACGGATTTGACTGGGCCTGCAGCAACGGTATCATAAAAGGCACGGATGGCGGGACTCTGCTCAAGCCTCAGGCCGGAGCAACACGGGCGGAGGTCGCTGCAGTGCTGAAACGCTTCCTGGAAATATAAAAAAAGAGCTAGCTATATAAATAACAGATGCCACCCAATTGGGTGGCATTTTTGCGTACAAATTCCGTCACACTTTCCCTCACTCCCCATATCTTATACTTATATGAAAAAACCTGGGAGGGATGGACATGAAAACGGACGCGATCTTTGCGGGCGGCGGAGTCAGAGGCATCGCCTTCGCCGGCGCCGTAAGCTGCCTGGAGGACAGAGGTTATGAGTTTCAGAGGCTTGCCGGGACTTCGGCGGGGGCGATTATGGCGGCGCTGCTGGCAGCCGGCTATACAGGAGCCGAGATGAGCATGATGATGGATACGGATTTCAGTCTGTTTCTGGATAAAAATGCCTTGCAGTCGGTTCCTGTCGTTGGAATTCCATTGGCCCTGCTGGAGAAAAAAGGATTATACCGGGGAGATTACATAAAAGAGTGGGTGGGCGGCCTGCTGGCGGCAAAAGGAAAAACAAAATTCGGAGACCTTATGTTCGAAGGAGAGAGCAGGCTGAAGATCATCGCCTCGGATATAACGAAAAGGAAGATTCTGATCCTGCCCGACGATCTTCCCCAATACGGCATCGATCCCATGGAATTTGAACTTGCCGAAGCGGTACGGATGAGCACCGCTATTCCGCTGTTTTACGAACCCGTCGTCATCAAATACAATCGCTGTGAAAGTTACATAGTGGACGGCGGGGTTTTAAGCAGTTTCCCCGTCTGGATCTTCGACGCGGAAGGGACGCCCCGGTGGCCCACCTTCGGATTCAAGCTGGTGGATTCTTCGGAAAGCAATTGCTCACATGGGAAAAAGGACTTGCTTTCTTATATTTTTGATATATTCGACGCCATGATCAACGTGGACCAGACCGCCTTTATGAGAGACAAGGACAGCGTCAGGACCATTTCCATTCCGACGCTCGGAATCCGGACCACGGACTTTGATATCTCGCCCATGGATGCGTTCCGGCTGTTCCGATCCGGGTATGAAAGCACAAGCCGATTCCTCAAACAGTGGGATTTCCGGAGCTATGTCGGGAAATACAGAAATTCTGCGCCGCAAACTGCAGGAAGCAAATGGTGAAGAAGATACTTTGAT
>DATMXY010000438.1:0-3414 GCA_035561275.1 Anaerovoracaceae bacterium
ATATTATATTTCTGTTTTTTGCGCATGAGCTGGGGCTGTGTCATGTGGAGGAACTCAGCCGCCTTTCTGGTACTCCCGAACCTTCTGAGGGCATATTCAATCAGCCGGATCTCCTGCTGCTCAATGATCTTATTGAAATCAAGGGAAGCCGAAGTTCTCATGCCCAGCTTCAGGTTGATCACCAGGTCTTCGTAAATATTTTCGTTCAGGATTCTTTCCACGTCGTCTCCTGTGATGATATGCGCCTTAACACTGATCACCGTTCGATGGATCAGGTTTTCCAGCTCTCTTACATTTCCGGGCCAGTCATATTCCGCCAGCCTGGCGAGCGCCGTAGGGTCAAATTCTTTATCGGCTCCGTACCGTTTGCAGAAGCTTTCTAAAAAGGCAGCCGCCAAAGCGACAATGTCATCCTTGCGTTCCCGCAAAGGCGGAACGGTGATCGTGCATATATTGAGCCGGTAATAAAGGTCCTCCCGGAATTTACCCTGCTCCACCAGCTGGCGCGGCGGTACGTTGTTGGCACAGATGACACGGACATTGATGTTGACGGGGACCGTCCCGCCGACCTTGTAGAACTGGTTTTCCTGAAGGACCCTGAGCAGCTTTGACTGCAGGTTCAGGGAAAGAGCTCCCACTTCATCCAAAAATAGAATCCCTCCGTTGGCCAGTTCAAAATAACCCTTTTTGCCCGCCGCCTGCGCGCCTGTAAAGGACCCGGCCTCATAACCGAAGAATTCACTTTCCGCTAAATTCTCCTGGATCGTCGCACAGTTGATCTTTACACAGGGCTTGTTTTTTCTGGCGCTGTTTTTATAGATCAATTCCAGGATCTTCTCCTTCCCTACGCCGGTCTCCCCCTGGAGAATAACGTTGCAGTCATATTCGGCAATATTCAGGACCTCGTCCACCAAAGCCTCAGTAGCCGGACTGCTGAAAATGAAATCCGCCGCTTTCCCGGTCTTATCAAAAGAGTGCGGCAGGGCTTTCTTCCCGCCGTGCCCGTTGGTGTTCCCATGGGATTGATAGAGCTTGTTCAGCCGGTCCAGATCTTTGGAAATGGAACTCAGAAGTTCGATGGTGAACTGCTCCACTCCTTCGACAAACTGACAGAGGACATGGGTCTCCAACTCTTTATTCATGCTTTCCGCAACGAGATTTGACTGGGTGTAGCTATTTTTGAGGCTTGTAAAAAACAGCTGTCCCTTCCGCCGGGTAAGAATCACGCTCAGTACCTCCGAGCCCAGGAGGTCCTCACAGTTGATGGTCAGATCATATAAGTCCTTTTCTTTATTCAGCACCGTTTCCAACGAAGGAATGGGCTGTGTGACGTCGAGGATATAGGACGAATCCACCCAATGCTTCAGTTCCTCTGCCGCCTGCTCCGGCGTGAGCGTTCCGATTCCGTCTTCATTGAGAATGATGGTAATATAGCAGTCTTCACCCGCCGCTTTTTTAATGGCGGCGACATAGGTAAGACCGGACAGCAGGTCCTTTCCGATGATCAGGAACCGTTTCGCGCCTCTGCAGGAATTATAGATGATAAAGAAATTTGCAGCTTCGTCAAAGGCAACCATGGTATATTCCAGCGGTATATCGGAAGGGATCACCGTCAGCGGAGAATCGATGAAGATGATTCCATAGCCCGTCACCGTAAGCTCGCCGTAATTATAGTCGATCTTATGTATTTTATCGATATGGACCGGGAGCGCCGTCATCGTCGTCAGGCAGAAAATTTCGTCTCCGGCCTTATAGGGAGAGCGCTTTGCATACTCTCTGCCCATCTCTTCGATGGCGCCGTAGAATTGCCCCGCCGTATTTGTGAAAGGGTTATGGAGCTTTCCCCTTCGGTTGATCAGATCAAATATTCTCGCGGTGATCTTTGTATCGTCGTATCCGCATTCATTGCAGAGCTGCTGGAAGCAATCCCTTTCCAGATGGATCAGCTTCAGCGACACCCTACATTCCTCCGGTTTTATTTCTCTGCTGTTATCGATCTTCCACGCCGTAACGGGCACCGATGACTTTGGCTCGATGACGCGGCTCAGCCCGAACGTATCCTTTACTTTTCCCATGACTATTTTCTCCTGGCGTTCATTATAACCCAAATCTCTTCCGGCGTCCACCATTTGAATCGACTTCGTATCGTTTTAGTTCTTGTTGACTCGAAATCAATTCAACGGATTCGCAGCCGTTTCATTAGAATCTTACTGAGTTCCCTTGAAATTTCAGCCTCCGCATAGTTTTTCCAGGGAAAATCCACACCGCGTCAAAATTGGCATGACCGTTGCTATATAATTTGTTGTTATGTTTAATGATCTTTTATGGAAAGCAACGAGGTAATGCTTATGAACCGGCAACTGCGCGGCAACTTACTACTGATAATTACGGCCTTGATCTGGGGCGTTTCCTTTGTGGCCCAGAAAGCGGGCATGGAATATATCGGCCCCTTTACGTTTAACGGGATCCGGTTTCTGCTCGGATCCCTGGTTCTGATTCCGGTGATCCTGGTCATGGATACGTTGCAAAGGAGAAGGCGATCCGGAGAAATCGACGCGGAACCAATCAAGATTGCAAAGAACGGAAAGACCCTTATTACAGGCGGCCTGTCCTGCGGCGCCGTTCTGTTTATCGCAGCTACGCTTCAGCAGATCGGCATGGTATATACCACTGTGGGCAAAGCCGGCTTCATTACGGCTTTATATATCGTGCTTGTGCCGATATTCGGCCGTTTCATCGGGCGAAAGATCCGGCCGGTTCTCTGGCTTTGCGTGGCATTGGCCTCCTTCGGGCTTTACCTGCTTTGCGTAAAAGAAGACCTTTCCGTCGGCAGGGGAGATCTCCTGATGATTGCCAGTGCCTTGGGCTTTGCGGGGCATATCCTGGTGATCGATTACTTTTCCCCCAAAGCGGACGGTATCAAATTATCCTGCCTGCAATTTCTCACAGCCGGACTTCTTTCCGCGCCGTTCATGCTTTTATTGGAAACGGTCAATTGGATTAAAATATTTGCCTGCCTCCAGCCGATCCTCTATTCCTCCGTCATGTCCTGCGGCGTGGCCTACACCTTGCAGATCATAGCGCAAAAGGATACAGAACCGACGGTGGCCTCCTTGATCATGTCTCTGGAATCGGTATTTGCCGTGATTGCAGGGATCCTCCTTTTAAACGAGCAGGTCTCTTTCCGGGAGACCTTGGGCTGTGTCATTATGTTTGCTGCCATCCTTCTCGCCCAGCTTCCTTCAAAAAAGGAAAGTCCGGCAAAGATAAAGAGCCAACGAACCAACTTTGTTTCTTCTTACCTTGTTATCCTCCTGACCCGGAGTACCCAAACGGGCCGGGAGGAATAAACAGAACAGCCGTGCCGGAATTAATCCCGGCACGGCTTTGTCTCTCACTGGCAGGTATGTATTG
>DATMXY010000439.1:0-5941 GCA_035561275.1 Anaerovoracaceae bacterium
CTATTTGACATAAACAGAAAACGGCTGTGATGAAGAAAAGTAACCGAGGAAACGCAAAGCAGGGATTGGCAACGCGACTGAAATTGCCATTTGTGACACGACCGGAGAAAGAACACTTCGGAGCCGGCAGGTTCAACGGATCCGGGAAACCTATAATGAGCGGGGCAATCCGCGATGGCAGCGGTCAGCGGCCGACGGCCTTTCAGGTCCCAGTAAATCTGTCCGTGTTGCATACGTTACAATGCATCGAGAGGATTAAGGCATTAAGTTGCTGCGTCAATTTGGGTGGTACCGCGGAATATTTTCGTCCCTGGGATAGTTATATCTTGGGGATTTTTTATTTTATTCTTTCTGTATCAGCCTGACGGCGATATCAAAGAATGGCTGCAAAACCGCAGCCGGGAGGTAAGAACATGAAAATCACAGACGAATTGATCGATTATATCGGCGAGCTTTCCAGGCTGGAGCTTTCCGCCGGGGAAAAGGAACGGGCGAAAAAGGACTTAACGGACATCCTGAATTACATGGACAAGCTGAACGAGCTTGACACGACGGGAGCGAAAGAGCTGACCCATCCCTTCGACGCGGCGAACCGATTCCGCGGCGAGGACGCGCTCAACGGGGACGACAGGGCCGCGATGCTGCAGAACGCTCCTGACGCTAAGGGCGATTATTTTAAAGTGTTTAAGACTGTGGAGTAGGGGGGAACGGCCATGACAGGAATAAAACCAACCGATACCGGGATCAGAGAAATGAGCGCCCTGGAACTCGGAGAAAAAATAAAAAAACGGGAGTTCAGCTGTAAAGAAGCAGCGAAGGAATATCTTGACGCCATCAGACAGGATACGGATGCGGCTGAAAACGGAGGACAGTCCGTTAACGCCTATATCTCCGTCATGGAGGAAGAGGCGCTGAAGCGGGCGGAAGCGGTCCAGGAAAGGATTGACAGCGGAGAGACCTTGTCCCCGCTGGCCGGCGTGCCCGTGGCGGTGAAGGACAACATCTGCACGAAAGGAACCAAAACCACCGCGGCCTCAAAGATACTAAGCAATTTCATCCCACCTTATGACGCCACGGTAATCGAAAAGCTTCAAAAGGCGGGCGCGGTCATCATCGGAAAGGCCAACCTGGATGAATTCGCCATGGGAGGTTCCACGGAAACCTCCTGGTACGGAGTTACAAGGAATCCGTGGGATTTGGACAGGGTGCCGGGAGGCTCCTCCGGAGGCTCCGCTGCGACGGTGGCGGCAAAACTTGCGCCCTACGCATTGGGATCGGATACCGGCGGTTCCATCCGCCAGCCCTGCGCCTTCTGCAATCTGACGGGCATCAAACCCACTTACGGAAGCGTGTCCCGCTACGGCCTCATGGCCTACGCATCCTCCCTGGACCAGATCGGGACTATGGGCAGGGATGTGAAGGACTGTGCCGCGGCGTTATCCATTATTTCCGGTTATGACCCCAAAGACAGCACCTCTGTCATGGATAGGCCCTTTGATTTCTTCGAAGATGGAGGAATGAAAGGCCTAAAGATCGGTATTCCGAAGAATTATTTTGAAACGGGTATTTCCGACGAGGTAAAAAGCGCGGTGCTGGAAGCGGCAAAGGAATTTGAAAAGCTGGGCGCCGACGTGACGGAATTTGAAATCCCCACCATTGAATATGCGGTTCCCGCATATTACATCGTGGCTTGCGCGGAGGCAAGCTCCAATTTGTCCCGTTATGACGGCATTAAGTACGGGTTCCGTTCGGAAAACGCGAAGGAGATGCTGGAAGTTTTCTACCGCTCCCGTAGCGAAGGGTTCGGAACAGAAGTGAAGCGGAGGATCATGCTAGGCTCTTTCGTCCTGAGCTCCGGCTACTTCGACGCATACTATAAAAAGGCGCTTCAGGTCAGGGGACTTATCAAGCAGTCCTTCGACGATGCTTTTGAAAAGTACGACGTGATCCTGAGCCCGGTGAGCCCTACCACGGCATACCGGATCGGGGCACAGATCGACGATCCGCTGGCCATGTATATGGCGGACATCTACACGGTGTCCATCAACCTTGCCGGCCTGCCGGCGGTGGCGCTTCCCTGCGGTTTCTCGAGCGACGGGATGCCCGTGGGCATGCAGCTCATCGGGAAAGCGTTCTCCGAGCCGGTGCTGGTGAAGGCTGCCGCCGCATATCAGAGCGTTACAGGCTATCATCTGAAAGGGCCTGAAGCGCGAAGTAAATTAAAGCCGGAAACGCAGGCGGGCATTGATAAAACAGATACCGCTATTAAAAGAGAGAAGGGAGGCCAGGGCAAATGAAATACGAAACTGTAATAGGGCTGGAAGTTCATGTTGAACTGTCGACGAAAACAAAGATTTTCTGCGACTGTACCACCGCCTTCGGCGGGCTCCCCAATTCCCATACCTGTCCGGTCTGCCTCGGCCTGCCGGGAAGCCTACCGGTATTTAACAAGGCGGTAGCAGACAAGGCCATTAAGGCGGGCCTGGCGCTGCACTGTGAAATCACGAGAAACAACCGCTTTGACCGGAAGAACTATTTTTATCCCGACCTGCCCAAGGACTACCAGATCTCCCAGCTGTACGCTCCGATTTGTCGGAACGGTTGCCTTGAGATAGAGCTGCAGGACAAATCCAGAAAACGCATCACCATCCGGGAGATCCATATGGAAGAGGACGCGGGCAAGCTGATCCATGACAATTCCGGGACCCTTATCGATTACAACCGCTGCGGCGTCCCTTTGATCGAAATCGTCACCAACCCGGACTTTTCAAGCCCCGAGGAAGTGGGTGCATTTTTGGAGCGGCTGCAGGAGACGCTGGTTTATTTAGACGTATCCGACTGCAAAATGCAGGAGGGTTCCATGCGCGCCGACGTCAACGTTTCTGTCAGGCCGGAGGGTCAGGCGGAATACGGAACCAGAACAGAAATGAAGAACCTCAACTCCCTGAAAGCGATCCAGAGGGCCATCGCCTTTGAGAACGAAAGGCAGATCAAGGTACTGGAAGAGGGGGGCAAAGTGAAGCAGGAGACCAGAAGGTGGGACGACGACCAGGGGATCAGCTATGCCATGCGTTCCAAGGAAAACGCCCAGGACTATCGGTATTTCCCGGATCCCGACCTGCTTCCGATCCTCATCGGCGACGACTGGCTCGAAGAAATGAAAAACAGCATGGCAGAACTGCCTGAGGCGAAAAGAGCCCGGTATAAGGATAAATTCGGACTGTCGGAAAAGGCGGCGAAAACGCTGACCTCGGCAAAGGAGATTGCAAAGCTTTTTGAGGAAACCGCGGCGATTTCCGGCCAGGCGGCTGAAACCGCCAATACCGTCATCGGCGACATTCTGAGGCTGATGAAAGATACGGCGACCCTTCCGGAACAGCTGAAGCTCGACGCAACCAGACTGGCGCGTATTATTCAGATGGTTATCCAGGGGAAGATCAACAGAAGCGTCGGAAAATCACTGATTGAAGAGTTATTTAAAAACGGTATCGATCCGGAGGCATATGTAAAGGAACACGGCCTGCTCATGGTCGACAACAGCAGCCTCATCGAGCCGGTGGTGCTGGAGGTCCTGAACGCCCATCCCCAGTCCATCGAGGACTACAGGAATGGCAAGGAGAAAGCGTTCGATTTTCTGGTTGGCCAGTGCATGCGGCTGTTGAAGGGCAGCGCCAGCCCCCAGGCCATTCACGGCTTGCTTAAGGAAAAGCTTGAAACGCTGGATCCGGCCCTGACGAGCAAGCTGGCCGAAACGGCGGCAAGGAGCGGGCTTTTAAAGCAGACTGCAGCCGTAGCCGCGGAAACTGCCGCAGAAAAATCCGAATCAAAACCGGCTGGAGAAGCCGATCTTACGGAACATGAAAAATACGAGCAGGAAAAGGCGGCGCAGAGTTCTGCGTTTGCTTCCTATGGAAAATACGCGGGCAAAAAACCCTCCGTCCAGGGCAGCGCCCAGGAGAGCGGACAGGAGCCCATTTCCGTTCACCGGTCCCAGGCGTACCGTACCAAAAACTGCGGAGAGATTACCATTGCTGACGTAGGCAAGGAGATCAAACTGGCGGGCTGGATTCATACCATAAGGGACCACGGAGGCGTCGCCTTTCTCGACTTAAGAGACCATTACGGCGTTACCCAGGCGGTCGTTTCGGACCAGCTGCTGGAAGGCCTGAACAAAGAGACCGTTGTCAGTGTTTCCGGGACTGTCATAAAAAGGGACGAGGAAACCTACAATCCAAACCTCGCTACCGGGGAAGTCGAGCTGAAGGCAGAGTCCGTCAGGATCCTCGGCAGTTCCCTCAATAATCTGCCCTTTGAAATCGACAGCTCCACCGATACCGGGGAGGACGTCCGCCTGAAATACAGGTTCCTCGACCTGAGGAATCCGAAGGTGCACAGCAATATGGTGCTGCGTTCGGAAATCATAAAATGTCTGAGAAACCAGATGGAACGGATGGATTTCCTGGAAATCCAGACGCCGATTCTGGCAAACTCCTCGCCGGAAGGGGCCAGGGATTATCTGGTGCCCAGCAGGAAGCACAAAGGGAAATTCTATGCCCTGCCTCAGGCGCCGCAGCAGTTCAAGCAGCTGCTCATGGTTTCCGGCTTCGATAAATATTTTCAGATCGCTCCCTGCTTCCGGGACGAGGACGCAAGGATCGACCGATCCCCGGGCGAGTTTTACCAGCTGGACTTCGAAATGGCCTTTGCCACCCAGGAGGATGTCTTTGCCGTTGCGGAACAGGTGCTGTCGGAGACGTTCCGACGATTTTCAGATAAGAAGATCTCGGCCGCTCCCTTTGTGAGGATTCCCTTTGCGGAAGCCATGCTGAAGTACGGAACCGACAAGCCGGACCTGAGAAACCCGCTGGAGATCATCGATCTTTCGGATTTCTTCCGCCAGGTGGATTTCAAGCCGTTCCAGGGAAAAATCGTAAGAGGGATCACAGTGGGCGGCTGTGCGAAAATGCCCAAATCCTTCTTTGAATCCATGGAAAAATTCGCTCTGGGTATCGGGATGAAAGGCCTCGGGTATATTTCCGTAAAAGACGACATGACCTACAAAGGGCCCATCGATAAGTTCTTCACGGATGATCAGAGGGTTGAAATCGCCAAAATCGCTTCGCTGAAGGCGGAGGACGTCCTTTACTTTATCAGCGACGAAAAGGGCCTGGTGGAAAAATACGCCGGGCAGATCCGGACGGAATTCGGCAAGCGGCTGGATCTCATCAAAAAGGACCGCTTTGAATTCTGTTTCATCACCGATTTCCCGATGTATGAAATCAACGAGGAGACCGGCAATGTTGAATTTACGCACAATCCGTTTTCCATGCCCCAGGGGGAGATGGAAGCGCTGCTTACCATGAACCCGCTGGAGATCAAGGCGTATCAGTACGATATCGTCTGCAACGGCGTGGAGCTTTCTTCGGGAGCGGTACGGAATCACCGGCCCGAGGTCATGGTGAAGGCCTTTGAAATTGCCGGCTATACCGAGGAAGACGTAAAAACCAAGTTCGGCGCCCTTTATCAGGCGTTCCGGTACGGCGCGCCGCCCCACGCTGGCATGGCGCCCGGCGTGGACCGCATCGTCATGTTGCTGTCGGAGGTGGAAAACATCCGTGAGGTCATTCCGTTCCCGCTGAACAGTAACGCGCAGAACACAATGCTCAACTGCCCCAGCGAGGTGGACGAAAAACAGCTGAGAGAGGTGCATATCAAGATCCGGTAAGCTGTCAGAAAATTCTGCCAAGTACGGCAGAAAAATAAGCCTCCCTTGGCCGTTTTGCCGAAATAATTTCGACGAAAACCCAAAAATTAAAAAAATAACCAGAGTTATTTTGGTTAAAAGCAAGTTGAGCAGTTGATTTTTCGGAAACCCGGCAAATCTCTGCTCGATTTCACGTAAATCTTGAAATTGCTTGCTTTTCGGGTATTACTATAATAC
>DATMXY010000440.1:0-3272 GCA_035561275.1 Anaerovoracaceae bacterium
ATGACGATCGAAGTATGTCAACCTTTATTCTGACTGATCCAACAGCATGAATTCACCCGGCAGCTCCACCGCCTCCTGCCTCAGTATAAATTTGCCAACCATCTCCTTAAGGACCTCGGCCTGGGCGGTCAATTCTTCACTGGCCGCCGCGCTTTCCTCCGCCGTGGCCGAATTGTTCTGAACGACCCGGGCGACCTGTTCGATGCCTTTATTGATCTGCGCGATTCCGGAAGCCTGCTCATTGGATGCCTTCGCTATATTTTCCGCAAGGTCCGCGGCTTTTTCGATTTCAGCCGCGATCTCATTCAGGGCGGATGCGGAATCCTGTGCGATTTTCGTTCCTCCCTGCACTTTATGGATGGAACCCTCGATCAGTTCCGCAGTGCTCCGGGCCGCCTCGGCGCTTCGTGACGCCAGAGTTCTGACCTCTTCGGCCACCACTGAAAAGCCTTTTCCGTGCTGGCCTGCCCTCGCGGCTTCTACCGCTGCGTTCAGAGCCAGAATGTTCGTCTGGAAGGCGATATCGTCTATGACTTTAATGATCCTGGAAATATTGACGGAGGATTCGCAGATTTCCTCCATGGATTTCAGCATTTCCGTCATCTGCAAATTCCCTTTTTCCGCCTTATGCTTCGCATTTGCCGCCAGCTCGCTGGCCCGGGTCGCATTTTCCGCATTCTGCCTGGTCTGGTCCGCCAGCTCCGAAATGGTGGCCGTCAGCTCCTCAATGGAACTCGCTTGGTCTGCCGAACCTCGTGACAGCGCCTGACTGCCGTCGGAAACCTGTCTTGCGACTGCGGAGACCTGAACCGCCGCTTCGTTGATATCTCCCATGACCGCGTTCAAAGAATCAAGAATCTCATTTAAAGAATCGGATACATCAATGTAGTCTCCCCGATAAGGTCTGACGCGGTCCAGAGCAAGATTTCCGTCGGCGATCTGACGGATGATCTCCGTTATCTCTCCCACCACACCGCTTAGCCAGGCGGCTAACGTGCTGATGGACCGAGTCAATACATCGAAATCCCCTCTATAAGAGCCGTGTACGGTAATCTGCAAATAACCCTCCGACATTTCGCCCATGACTTCGATGACGTCCCTCAGAGGCTTTGCCGCTTCCTCCAGGATGTTGTTCATTCCGTCCACCAGGTTTTTCCATTCTCCTTGGAAAACCGCCGAATCGGACTGTGTATCCAGCCTTCCTTGAATCGCGGCTTCCGTCAGTACCGCAGCCTCGTCGATCAGGAATTGAATGTTTTCGATCATCGCGATTACCGACGGCATAAGATTGTCGTTCTCATTTTTCCTGCCGCTGATTTTTAATGACTGCAAATCGCTGAGATCTCCGGATGCGATATTGTCCAGTATCCTGATGATATTTCTCACCGTGTCGGATACGGCGTTGACGGATGAGGCGATCTCATCATAAATTCCCCTGTATGAGCCTTCAACCTGTTTTGCATAGTCGTTTTCGCTCATTCTTACAAGGATGTCCCTTCCTTCCGCAAGTCCTTCCAGTCCCTCGATGCAGGCATTGATACTTTCCTTGATATCGTCGAATTCGCCCTTGTATTCTTCCGTTATTCTTTCCGGTATTTCGCCTCTGCCGATTTTATTCATATAGTTTGCCGACCTGCGGAGCGGCGTTATGATGCTGACTAAGGCCTCATTAACGCTCCTCATAATTTGGGCATAACAGCCCTTATGCAGGCTGACATCCGGCTGATAGGAAAACTCCCCTTCAAATGCGGCCCTCGTCAGATTGTCCGTTTCCAAACGAAGCAGGTTCAGGGATTCCCGAACCATCATAAGGTTTCCGATCAAAATTCCGTACTGCCCCTTGTAATGATTATCGATTTCCTCCAGATCCTCACCGTCGGCTACTTTCTGAATAAAATCCAAGGCTACGGTAAGCGGATCGACGATCCCGTCGAGGGTGCTGTTGATCCCCGTGACAATTTCCCGGAATCCGCCATGGAAGGAATCCTCGCTGCCGCGGGTAGTCAGATCGCCGGCGGCGGCGGCCTCGGTAAGCCTTTGTGTTTCCCCGACCAGCGCCCTGAGATTTCCGATGACGGACTTCAGGCTGATGGCCAGGACATCCTTGTCCGATTTTGGTTCGATTTCTACAAAGAGATCTCCCCCGGCGATCTTCTCTGCCGTTTCAGATTGGGTTTTGATGTTTTCGATCATCTTGCCGAAGGATTTCATAAGGTCCCCAATTTCATCCTCTGAGGCAGAGGTCACCGTTACATCCACTTCTCCGAGGGCCAGTTTGTCCGCGACAGACCGTAAATTTCGAATCGGCCTGCTGATTACATTGCCCAGGATCACAGCGGAGCCGATACCCAAAGCCGCTACGATCAGGGACAAGAGCAGGATAATGTTTCTAAGGTTTATGATGTCTTCCATGATGTCGGCTTTATAGCTGCCAATGCCCAGAGTCCAATCCGTGTTCGGGATCGGCGCGAAAGCCGCGATATGAGATTCTCCGTTTTCCGTATATTCGATGATACCCGGAACGCCCAGGCCAAGATCCTTCAGGCGTGCTCCCAGGTCTCCGCCGGCGGCTGCTTCATCAATTTCAAATATGTTTATCTGATCAAGGACTTTCTGTTTATCCGGATGGGCATAAATCGTACTGTCCGGCCCCATAACAAATGCAAAGCCTCTTGCTCCGATCCCCAGCTCATTTGTAATACCGCTGATAAAATTAGCGTCTCTTCTTCCGGTCAGTACGCCGACTACTTTGTTATCAAGCAGGATCGGAGCCGCCTCTATGATTGCAGGCTGTCCCGTGTTCATACTGATGAGCACGCCGGATGTGCAGGCTTCTCCGGAAAGCGCCTTTTGAATAAATTCTTCTCCGCTCAAATCGGCGATCTCTCCGGACATCAGATTGCGTTCCTGGCCGTTTGGCTTTACAACACCCATAGACTCGTAACCCAACCGCGTAATATCGGAAGCCAGGGATTGCCGCTGAGTCTCAAACTCCATGGAAGCGATGTCTTTCCTCAGGGCGGCTTCACGCAATGCCGCCAGATTTCCGAAAAGCTCGGCATCAATATGATTTATGCTCTCCAATACATACTGGGCCATGGAAGCCTTGTTCTGTTCCATTAACGCATCGGAGCTCAGTTTGATTGCGATAACCCCCAGCGCAACCGATGCCGCCATAATCAGAATTCCCGCAAAAACTGCGATTTTTCTCGATAAATTCAACTTCATACATATTCCCGCCTTTCGTTCTGTGGTTTTCATTATATATTATA
>DATMXY010000441.1:0-2261 GCA_035561275.1 Anaerovoracaceae bacterium
CTATATAATGAGATAACGAGGCGTTAAATATCCTCCGCCCCACGCTGATGGCAGTAGAAAATTTTCTGTCAAGATTGGAGAAAGAAAACGATGGCGTATAACTTTGACGAACTGATTGACCGGAAGGGAACGGATTCCTTAAAATATGATTTTGCCGCCGAACGGGGAAAGCCGGAAGGCCTGCTGCCCTTATGGGTCGCAGATATGGATTTCAAGGCGCCGCCGGAGGTGCTTGACGCATTGATGGAAGCCAGCCGACATGGGATCTTTGGCTATACTGAAGTCAGGCTCCCCTATTTTAAACCTCTGCATGATTGGTACCTGAAGCATTTCAACTGGAATACGGAACCTTCCTGGCTTGTAAAAACCCCCGGCGTGGTTTATGCCATCTGCACGGCCATCAGGGCGTTCACCGATCCGGGCGACGGCGTATTGATCCAGCGCCCCGTCTATTATCCGTTCACCGGCTCCATTCTGGACAACGACCGTCTGCTGGTAAATAATCCCCTGGAATTCCGGGACGGGCATTATGGAATCAATCTGGATGATTTTGAGGCAAAGGTCAGAGAGAATAAGGTCAGGCTTTTTATCCTCTGCAACCCCCACAACCCTGTGAGCAGAGTCTGGACACGGGACGAACTGATCGCCATGGGGGATATCTGCGTGAAATATGACGTTAAGATCATCTCTGATGAAATCCACGCGGACTTTGTCTACCCCGGTTATCGGCATACCGTTCTGGCGAATCTTAAGCCCGAATTCGCGGATCTGACCGTCACATGCACTGCGCCGAGCAAAACCTTCAATCTGGCGGGCCTGCAGGTTTCAAATATTTTTATCTCAAACCAAAAGCTCAGGCAGAAATTCCGAAAGGAAATATGCCGTACCGGATACTCGCAGCTGAACGCCATGGGCCTTGTAGCATGCCATGCGGCTTACGAGAAGGGTTACCCATGGCTGGAAGAGCTGAGAACATATCTCAAGGGCAATGTGGACTATTTACGATCCTTTTTGCAGCGGGAGCTTCCGCGGGTTTCCCTGATCGAACCGGAAGGAACCTATCTTCTATGGCTGAATTTCCAGGCGTTTGGGCTGCCGGAAAAGGAGCTTGACCGCATCATTACGGATAAGGCAAAGCTCTGGCTCGACCACGGCACCATGTTCGGCCCAGAGGGAGAAGGCTTCCAGCGCATCAATATAGCATGCCCGAGAGCGACCCTGGAAAGGGCTTTGACACAGCTTAAGCATGCTTTTGATCAATCGGGCTATTAGTTTTTATATCAGGTCAAAGTACAGTTTACAAGAACAATTAGCCAATGTTCTGGGACTATCCCGACAGGCTGTTTCGCGTTGGGAAACGGAAAATGACAAACAAAATCTTTCATAATGCCATGAACGCTCTATTTTTTTGCTATTCTAACTAATCTTATCATCTCTTTTAATGTGTATTTGAGATAAATTCTCTGTGGTTTGTCTGATCTTCTGAGTGCATCGGTTCCTCCATCTGCATAAATTACCTGCCCGGTCGTAAAGCGGTTTTCACTGCTTAACAAGAACGCAATCAATCCTACTACTGATGCAACAGGACCAGGTGATCCTAAAGGCTGCGGTAGTGATGCCTTAAATATTTCTCCGTGGACTGGCCATTGTTTCAAAACAGCTTCTGTATCAATTACACCTGGTGCTACTGCATTTAGTACTATACCAGAACCTGCCCAGTCCGGATTAACTGACCATGTACGGACAATGGAATTAAGTGCGGCTTTCGTAGATCTATATATTTTGCTGCCAAGACCATAACGGACAAGCTGATTCGAAAGTTTAACAGCTTTTTCTTCATTCCCGCTTAAGCATGCTTTTACAAGGGCGGCGGAGCCTTTATTAAGTGTAGAGGAAGAGGTTACTATAACAACCGAAGGGCTATTTGATGATGCCAATAGTGATCTGAGCTCTTTAAGAATTTCGATCGTTCCGAAATAGTTAAGCCGAAGGGTTAGTGCCGACGCACTGTCTATACCGGCAACTAAAGCAAGTCCATCAATGTGTCCTCCGGAACGTTTTCGAATTTCGTTTATGAATTGCCTTCTACCTTCAATCGTCGATAAGTCTGCACGAACATCGACTATGTCACCAATTCCGCCGGTAATCACGGTACCCTTTTTCTTTAATTCTTGCGCAAGTGCAAACCCCAAGCCGGAATCGGCACCAGTTACGACATATACTCTAGATTCTTCCGACATAAAAATTCCTCCATTCATGAT
>DATMXY010000442.1:0-13760 GCA_035561275.1 Anaerovoracaceae bacterium
TCTGTATATCAAACAAACTTGAGGTAAAAAAGAAGTACATCCCCACCGCCAGGGCGGCTATCACGACGAATTTCAGGAAATAGCGCTTCTTTTTTCTCTTCTTTTTTTTTCTGATTTTTTCATTTTCCTTCATGCTGAAATTACCTCAGGATATTTCTGCCGTTATCTTCTGTTTTTCCCTGTCGTTTGTTCTGTTTATCAGCCCTTCACAGACTCCCTCTTGATATCGGCTCCTATCTTGCTTAAAGCCATTTCAAATTTATCATATCCCCTGTCAATATGGCAAATATTTTCTACAATCGTTTCTCCTCTGGCGCCAAGCCCCGCGATCACGAGAGAGGCGCCCCCCCTTAAATCTCTTGCTACGGTCCTCGCTCCCGTCAGGTGCTTCACTCCGGTGACCACGGCAGTCCTGCCGTCCACCTTGACATTCGCGCCCATTTTCCGGAGCTCCTCGATATGCTTGAAACGGCTTTCAAAGATGGTTTCCGTTATCACGCTGGTACCCTGGGCCACGGTCATCAGGGTCAAAAACTGGGACTGCATGTCGGTGGGGAATCCCGGATACGGCAGGGTCTTGACCATCTCCACAGCTTTCAATTTCCCGGAGGCAGAAAGCTCGACAGTGTCCTTTTCTTCACGAATCCTGCAACCGGCTTCTTTCAGCTTTGACAAAATCATACTCATATGTTCCGGTATGGCGTTTCTCAGGATTACATTCCCCCGTGTGATGGCCACTGCCGCTAAGACGGTACCCCCCTCGATTCTGTCCGGGATTACCTTATGTTCCACCTGGTTGTATGAATTTTTGCCACGTATTACGATTTCGCCGGTTCCGGCGCCCTGGACCTCTGCTCCGCAGGCATTCAAAAAATTCTGAAGATCAATGATTTCCGGCTCCTTTGCGGGATTTATGATCCGCGTTTCCCCCTCCGCCGCCGTAGCGGCAAGCATAACGTTTTCCGTCGCGCCGACACTTGGAAAATCGAGGACGATCCTGTCCCCTGTCAGACGGTCGGCAGTACATTCAAGAAACCCATGGGCTTCCTTTATGGTAACTCCCAGCTTTTTCAATGCGGATAAATGGATATCGATGGGCCTCAGGCCGATTTCGCAGCCGCCCGGATAGCTCAGAGTGACTTTTCCGCATCTTGCGATCATTGGCCCCATTAAAAAAACCGACGATCTCATTTCTCTCATCAGATGCTCAGGAATGGTATAAGAATTGATGGGTCTCGTGTCGATGACCGCCCCATCCTCCTCTTTTGTGATCCTGCATCCGAGTTCTCTTAAAATGGTAAACATGGTATGCACATCCGACAAATCCGGACAGCTTTTTATTTTACATTCGTTCCCTGTAACGATAGTCGCGGCGAGGATTGGAAGAACTGCGTTTTTCGCACCAGTAAGCTCATACTCGCCGGCCAGCTTTGCACCACCGTTTATACGAAATTGTTCCACAAGAATTACACCTCCACGGTAATCAGCAACTCTTAATCATAATATGAATTTCCGTGGAAGGTGTTACATTCATGAGTTGCAAATCGTGCCTGTACGGATATCAGTAAATTGGTCAAATGCCCAAATGGTCGTATATCATGTCCGCCGCGTCAAGCCTGCCGAATTCGGCGCTGGCCCCGGACATGCTGTTTATTGCCTCTCTGTTGTTTTTCAGCCTCATGACAGTGCCAAGAAGCTTTTCGTCGGACAGGTCCTTCTCTTCGATAATAATGGCGCCGCCCTTGTCGGCGACGACCTTTGCGTTGAAATACTGATGGTTCCCGGTCACATTGGGGGAAGGAACAAGAATTGACGCCTTTCCGCAAGCCGTGATCTCGGCAACCGTCAGAGCCCCCGCCCTGCTGATTACCAGATCGGCGGCGGAAAGATATTCGTGCATATTATCTGCATATTCCAGGATATTTATGTTGCCGCCGGGGTTGATTTTCCGTTCCTCAAGGGATTCCAGAACCTTTTGATAATAGTTTCTGCCTGTTATAAAATACAGTCGGGTGTCGGGCATACCGCTGATCGCCTCGACGACGCGGATCATGGTGCTGTTGATCTTTCCGGCGCCGAGGCTGCCGCCAAAGCACAGGATCACAAACTCTCCGGCTTTGATACCCATATTCTCCCTGCTGCGTCCAAAGCTGCAGAGCTGAAAGCTCTTGCGGATGGGGTTGCCCGTTACCACCAGCTTGCTTTGGTCCTTAAAATATTCTTTGGATTCAGGGAAACTGACAAATATCTTATCCGCATGTTTTTCCAGCAGCCTGTTGGTCACGCCGGGCAAAGCGTTCTGCTCATGAATAAAGGTCCGGATTCCCATTTTATGGGCTGTCCTCACCACGGGCCCACAGACATAGCCGCCGGTACCGACGACCAGATCCGGTCTGAACTCCTTTATGATCCTCGCCGCCTGCCGGTTTCCCTTCAAAAGGTCGGCGGCTGTCTTTATATTTTTCCACAGCTTTTTCCTGTGAAACCCGCTGACGGTAATAAAACGGATCTCATACCCGTTTTTCGGCACAAGGTCCTTTTCCATTCCCTTTTCCGTTCCGACAAACAGGATCTCCGCTTCCGGATGCTTTCTTCGGATCTTGTCGGCAATGGCGATGGCCGGGTAAATGTGCCCGCCGGTGCCGCCGCCCGTCATGATCACCCTCATTTTATTACCTCCAGTGTTTTGCTGTTTGTCCAGGGCAGCCTCCTGCAAATCCGGCCGCGGCTCACCTGGCCGAGTGCCTTGAAATGTTCAGAAGGATCCCCATACAGGCCATGAACAGGACCAGGGCGTTGCCCCCGTAGCTGACAAAGGGCAGCGTGATCCCTGTGGGCGGTATCGACGAGGTCACCACCGCGATGTTCAGGACGACCTGAAGCGCAAGCATGATGGTGATACCGGACGCAAGCAGGGTCCCGAACATATCCGGCGCATTCAGCGCGATATGGATCCCGCGCCAGATCAGGATGACGTAGCATGCTATGAGCAGCAGGCAGCCGATATAGCCCAGCTCTTCCCCGATAATGGCAAAGATAAAATCGTTCTGCGGTTCCGGCAGATACAGCGTCTTTTGTATGCTCTTGCCCAGGCCGACGCCGAAAAGCCCTCCGGAACCCAGGGCCAGCAATGACTGTATGACCTGGTAGCCGTCTCCCAGCGGATCCTGAAAGGGATCCAGAAAGCTGGTCAGCCGTTTCATCCGGTAACCGCCCTCGTCGGTGAGAATCATGACTGCGATGCCCGCGGCGCCCGCGCCTACAATCCCGACCAGGTACATGATATTCAGGCCTGCCACGAACATCATCCCGATGACGATACCGCAGACGGTGATAGCGGTGGAGAGGTTCGGCTGAAGGATGATCAGGCCGAAATCGAGCACGCAAAGCCCCATCAGGGGCAGAACCCCTTTGGTGAACGACCGGATGCGCTTCGGGTCCCTGCTCAGATACCAGGCCACAAAGATGATGGCCGCGATCTTCGCCACCTCGCCGGGCATGATGGTAAAATCGCCCACGCCGATCCATCGGGTGGCGTTATTTCTCTCCACACCCAGCGGAGTGAACAGGAGCCCCAGAAGAACCGTGCTGACGATCAGTATCGTCGGAGCGACCTTTGCGTAGATCCTGTAGTCAAACATTGCGCCAAAAAGCATAGCCCCCAATCCCAGCACAGCCCATATGATGTCCCTCTTCAGATAAGCGTAGGGGTCTCCCGTGTCGTTGATGGCGCTGTAATAGCTGGAGCTGAATACCATGATCACTCCGAAGACCACAAGGGCCAGCACCAGGATAGTCAATAAAAAATCCCCCGATTTCATCCGGGTCTTTTTTTTGTGAGCCATTTATTTCTCCAAATCTCTCACGCAGTTTTTAAAGTGCTCTCCCCTCTGCTCGAAGCAGGTATACATATCCCAGCTTGCGCAGGCGGGAGACAGCAGGACCGTATCGCCGGGGGACGCCAGCTTATAGCCGGTCTTGACACATTCGTCCATATCCTTGCATACGGTTATTTTTGTAAATCCGTGCCGTTCGGCGGTTTCCTTTATTTTCGGCGCCGTCTTCCCAAGCAGGAGCAGGTGTTTCACCTTTCCCTGGAAGGCGTCAATGAATTCGTCGTATTCGGAGCCTTTGTCGTACCCTCCCGCGATGAGGATGATATTGCTCTTCATAGCCTCTATGGCCTTGATGGAAGCGTCGGGATTGGTCCCCTTGGAGTCGTTGATAAAGCGGATGCCGTCGACTTCTCCGGAGAATTCCAGCCGGTGCTCCACGCCCTCAAATTCCCTGAGCGTCTTTGCGATCACAGGAGCCGGAATCCCCGCGAAATACGCCACCGCCGCAGCCGCCAGGGCGTTTTCCAGATTATGCGCTCCCGGTATCTTGATTTCATCCGCGCCGCAGATATCGACGCACTGTCCCTGTTCGTTCTTGACGACGATATCCCCGTCCAGGACAAAACAGCCCAGCGGGAGCTCGGCCTTCCTGCTGAAGGGGATTACTTTTGCCCGGCACTGCCCTGTCAGTTTCATGGATTCCGCGTCGTCATAGTTTACTACAAAATACTGATTTTCATCCTGGTTTTGAAAGATCGTGGCCTTGGCCCGGGCGTAATTTTCCAGGGTCTTATGGCGGTCCATATGATCCGGCGTAATATTCAGCAAAGCGGACACTTCCGGCCTGAAGTATTTCGTGGTCTCAAGCTGGAAGCTGCTTGTTTCCGTTACCAGCCAGTCGTCCTCCGTGGTGCACAGGGCCTTTGATATGACGGCGACGCCCACGTTCCCGACAACATAGGTCTTCCTGCCGGAATTTTTGAAGATCTCGCCTACGAGGGTCGTCGTCGTGGTCTTTCCGTTGGTACCGGTGATGGCGACGTACTTCCCTCTTCCGACGCGATAGGCGATCTCCAGTTCGCCGATGACCTCGGCGCCCGCTTCCTTTGCCTTCTGCACAAATCCGGTATCGAGGGGGACGCCGGGACTGATAACTACCATATCCAGATCGCCGGTATTTTTCGGCTCTTCGCCGAAATAGCACTTCACGTTCTTCGTTCTTAAGAATTTAATTAATTGGGTATCGATTTTATCTTCTTCATTCCTGTCGTATACCGAAACGGACGCTCCCAGCTTTAAAAGGGCCTGGGTCGCAGCGATCCCGGACTTCCCCATTCCTACAACAAGTATCCTTTTATTCTCCAATTGATTCATATTAATTAATCCCTTCCCTTAACTCAGTAAGCTGAACAGGCTGATCAGACACAGGAGAAGCGTTGCAAACCAGAATACCGCAACGATCTTTGTCTCTTTCCAGCCGCTGAGTTCAAAATGATGATGGAGCGGAGCCATTTTGAAGATCCTTTTTCCTCTCGTCTTGTAGCTCAGCACCTGTAAAATGACCGACAGCGCCTCCGCTACGTAAACTCCGCCGACGAAGGGCAGCACCAGCACCACGTTCATGATGATCGCCGCGGCGGCGATGCCTCCGCCCAAAGCCAGCGAACCGGTGTCCCCCATGAAAACCCTGGCGGGATGCTTGTTGAACATCAAAAATCCGAAACAGGCCCCCGCCATGGCGGAACAGAAAAGAGCCGCCGCCGGGGAGCCGTAAATGGACCCTACAATTGCCAGGAACAGAGCCACGATCAAGGTAACTCCCGAGGCCAGGCCGTCCAGGCCGTCCGTCAGATTGACGCTGTTTACCATCGCCACTACGACGAAGGCGATAAACGGTACGTACCAAATCCCGAAATCGACGATCTCGTTGACAAAGGGAATGGCGATCCTTGTGCCGTAAACGGAATAATGGGATTGGTAAACAGCGAGGATCACTGCGAAAAGGATCTGCAGCAGCAGCTTCTGTTTCGCCGTCAGGCCCAGGTTCCGCTTCATGGAAACCTTAACGAAATCATCGAGAAACCCCAGCACGCCGAAGGCTGCGAAGGCCCCCAGAATGACCAGCAGGTCCCTGGTGGGCCCGCCGGAGGACAGGCATGTGGCCGCCACCGCGCCGATGATGGCCAGACCGCCCATCGTTGGCGTACCGGATTTCACCATGTGGGATCGAGGGCCGTCTTCCCGTATGCTCTGGCCCGCTTTTATCTTTCTCAATACCGGGATGATCAAAGGAGTCAATATTACGGTGATCAGAAACGCGATCACAGCCGGTATCACAATCTGTAAGTAATCCATGCCTAATTCATCTCCATGATTTTCCTGACGACCTGATCCATGGCCATGCCTCTGGAACCCTTCAGCAGGATGACGTCGCCGGAAGATATCATACTCCCAATATCCTGGATAAGCAACTCCTTTGTTCTATAATAACGGACTTTATTCTCACCCAAAATTTCCCTGGCAGCCTCCGCGATATGCTTTGCCTGGTCCCCCACAGCGACGAGGAGGTCGGGGCCGATTTCCGCCGCATACCTTCCAACTTCTGCGTGAAAGACGGATGAATTTTCTCCCAGCTCAAACATATCAGCGAGGATCGCGATCTTCCGAAAACCCTTTGTCGCATTCAGGACGTCGATGGCTGCCCGCATGGAATCGGGGCTGGCGTTATAGGTATCATCGATGATCTTCATCCCGTTCTTGCCCTTGATACTGAGCCGTTTATCCGTGATCTCCAATTTCAGGAGACCGGCCGCCGCTTCCGCCATGGTGATGCCGCAGGATACCGCGGCGGCCACGGCGAGGGCGCCGTTGTATGCGTTGTGGCGCCCCGGCACGTTCAGCCGGAAGGTCTGCAGCGCTTCCCTATGCTCTATGGTGAATTCGATTCCCTCTTCGCCGAAATCGGCGATATTGGAAATGATAAAATTGCTCCGTCCCGTTTTGCCTGCCGTGACTACATGATAACGTCCGTTTCCCCGGATATGATCCCTGGAAAGCAGGTCGTTGTCTTCGTTGACGATGAGAATGCCGTCTTCGGTAAAATAATTGGCGATCTCAAGCTTAGCCTTTAAAATATTCTCCCGGCTGCCGAGGTTTTCGATATGGGAAATGCCGATATTGGTGATGATACCGATATCCGGGCGAACCAGTTCCGCAAGCAGGTCGATCTCTCCCAGCTCGCTCATTCCCATTTCAAATATGGCCGCTTCCGTATCCTCCGGCAGAGAAAGCACCGTCAGCGGCAGTCCGATGTGGTTGTTCAGGTTGCCCGGATTCCTTGCCGTCCTGTATTTTTTCGAGAAGATCCAGTACAGCATTTCCTTGGTGGTGGTCTTCCCCGTGCTGCCGGTGACGCCTATCTTAATAATGGAGAACAGGGAAAGATAATAGCTCGCCAGATCCTGCAGCGCTTTGGTGGTGTCGCCGACCAGGATCAGGTTAAAGGGCCTATTCCGGTTTACCGCGTTGTGATGATCCGAGTATTTCTCCCGGAGCGCCTCCGCATCTGATGTTCTGGACAGGATCACGGTCCGGCAGCCGCCCCCAATGGCCTGGGGAATAAAATCATGGGCGTCATGCTGTTCTCCGATGAGCGAAAAGAACGCATCCCCCTCCGTGATCTTTCTGGAATCCGTCGAAACCCCCGTTATTACATCGTCCGGATCCCCCAGCAGCAAATCTCCCTTTACCGCCTTTGTTATCTGTTCTATTGTCAGCTTCTTCATCCTATTCTCCGATCTGATGTCAGCCTTTTCCTCTTAATTGCCGTTCTCTATGATTCCTTTTACAACTTCCCTGTCGTCGAAATGAAATTTCTCCGTTCCAATGATCTGGTAGGTTTCGTGACCCTTACCGGCTATTATTATTATGTCTCCTTTTTTATAGAGAGAAACAGCTTTTTTGATCGCTTCATATCTGTTTTCGATCACTTCGTAATTGCAGCCCGTATCATAAATGCCGGCTTCGATGTCCGCCGTAATGTCTTCCTGCTTTTCCGTCCTTGGATTGTCGCTGGTGACGATGCAGAAATCGCTGTACTTCCCCGCGACCCTCCCCATCATGGACCGCTTTGTTTTGTCCCGGTCTCCGCCGCAGCCGAAGACGCAGATGAGCCTCCCCTTTGTAAAGTCGGCGGCGGTTTTCAGCACATTTTCCAGTCCGTCCGGCGTATGGGCGTAATCGACGATGACGACGATCCCCTTGCTGTTTTCCACCGGCTCAAACCTTCCCGGAACGCCTTTCAAAGCTTCCAGCCCCTTCCTGATGTATTGGAAGGTATATCCCGCCGACCTGGCTAAGGCCAACGCGGCCAGACCGTTATATATGGTAAAGATACCCGGCGTGTTCAATTTTAAAATTTCTTCGCTGCCTTCCCGTTCCACGACCCGGATCAGCGACCCTTTTTCCGTGGTTTCCAGGATTTCTCCGCAGTAATCCGCCTTCCTGTCCTTCAGGGAGTATCCTATAACCGCCTTATTTTCTTTTTTCAGTTCTTCATAAAGCCGCCTGCCGTATCCGTCGTCAAGGTTGACAGCGGCAGGCCCCTTTACCAGGGAAAAGAGCTTCTTCTTCGTAACGAAATAATCTTCGGTATTTTTGTGGAAATCCATATGGTCCGGCGTCAGGTTAGTAAACACGGCGCCTTCAAATTCGATATCGTCCACCTTGCCCAGGGCAAGGGCGTGGGAAGAAACCTCCATGACACAGTTCAGGACGCCTCCCTCCTTCATTTCCGCGAACATAGCCTGCAGGTCGCAGGATTCCGGCGTCGTGTTCCGGGCTTCGTACTCCCTGCTGCCCACATGGTACCCTATGGTCCCGATCATTCCGCATTGGCTTCCGGCGGATTCGATAATGCTTTTCAGCATGTACGCGATGGTGGTTTTTCCGTTGGTCCCGGTGATTCCGTAAATGTGGAACGGAACCTCGTTATTATTATAAAAATTGGCGGAAAGTTTTGAAAGTGCCTTTCTGCTGTCGTCCACCCGCAGGACCGGAACGGCCCTGATGGGGATATCCTCTTCACAAACGATAACGGAAGCGCCGTGAAAGGCCGCATCCATGGCATATATGTGTCCGTCCGTATGAAATCCTTTGATACAGACGAACAAGTATCCTCTTTTTACAAGCTTCGAATTGTATGTAAGCCCCGTGACCTCAAGATCGCTGAGGCCGGCAGGGTAAGGTATCTCCGTTCCGTTCAGCAGATGTTCGAGTTTCACAATGCCGATCCCTCCCCGTTACCAGCTCGCCCAATTTGTGAAACAAATTGCGGGCGAACTTATGCAAGGAAATCACAAATCTTCGCCTTTTTGCCGCAGCTTAACGGAAGAATTCCAATCCGGCTAAACTGGAAAATTGCACTCCGGCTAAAGCCGGGCAATTTCTGTATGGCACCTTCCAGACATTTTCTCCGAAAATGCGGATAGGTGCGTAAGCCGGGGAATTCACGTATGGCACCTACCATACATTTGCGGTGCAAATGTGGTTAGGTGCGTAAGCTGCAATGGCAAAACGGACAGCAGCACAAGCTTCGCTTGTGTCGGAGTTCCGTTTACGGAACGTTGATTTGTAGATTTCTACTGCTAATTACGATACAGGCAAACTGTTCCTCCCTTTTGCATTTTTTCTCCCGGTTTCGGATACTGGTCCACGATGGTGAAATCCTCTCCGCTCTCGTCTGCCGGCGACACGGTATAATTCAGGGACGCGCCTCCCAGGATCCCGATGGCTTCGCTCAGACTCTGATTGATGACGTCGGGAACCGTCGTATAACCGCTTTCCATGACCAGCTTTTCTTCTTCGCTGTATGAAGGCTGTATATTCAAATATCTCAGGGTTTCTTCAAGCACCAGCTTAACGCCCGGCGCCGCGGTCTGGCTTCCGAATTTGACGCCTTTGGGATTATCGACGATCATAAGGATGGCGATCCGGGGATCGTCCATGGGCGCCATGCCGATAAAGGAGGAGAAGGTTTCGTCGGTGTATACGCCGTTCTTCACCTTGTTGGCCGTACCGGTCTTTCCGCCGATCCTGTAGCCCGGTATTTTGGCGGTCCCGCCGCCGCCTTCTCCGACGACGGCTTCCATGATCAGGCACATTTCATCCGCGGTCTCTTTCGAAACGACCTGGCGGACCACTTTTGTATCAAAGGATTGAATAACATTTCCGTTATCGTCCTGCAGTTCCTTAACGATCCTCGGCTGCATCAGCTTTCCTTCGTTGCCCAGCGCTGAAACCGCCGTGATGAGCTGGATGGGGGTGACGGCGATACCCTGCCCGTATGACATGGTGGCCAGGCCCACGGGGCCCGCTGTCGCTTCATCCTGAAGGATCGCATAGCCTTCGCCCGGAAAATCGATCCCAGTTTTTTCCCGGAGCCCGAAGAGCTCCAGATAATCGAAATATTTTTCATAACCCGTTCTCTGGGCAAGCTGTACGAAGACCGGATTGCAGGAATTGCCCACCGCCTCCACCAGCGTCTGCTGGCCGTGGGGGTTGTAGAAACGCCAGCATTTCAGCTTCTCGCCGGCTACCACGATGGAACCGGTGCAGACGAATTTGTCGTCCAGGCTGGTGACTCCCTCTTCCAGCGCGATGGAAGTGGTGAGAAGCTTAAAGGTGGAACCCGGCTCATAAGTGTCGCTGACCAGAGGGTTTCTCCACATCTTGTTCCAGTAGTCCAGCTTATCCTTATCGGAAAGGCTGTCGACATAAGCCGCCTCAGCCGGGTCCAGCGGCACCCTGGGATTGTTGGGGTCATAATCCGGCGTCACGCCCATCGCGAGGATATCCCCTGTCTTCGGGTCCATCACAATGGACATGACACGGTCCGCGTCGGTATTCGCCTGAACCGTGTCAAGTGCCTTTTCCACATAATGCTGTATGACTTCGTCGACGGTGAGGACCAGGTTCAGCCCGTTCTCCGCCTGAAAATATTTTTCTACGCCATAGGACAGGCTGTCGCCGTCCCGGTCTGTATTTTTGATCCATCTGCCCGGGATCCCGGAAAGATACTTGTCGTATTTCAGCTCGATCCCCGCCAGGCCCCGGTTGTCGTCCGTGGTGCTTCCAAGCAAATGGGCCATAAAAGCTCCCATGGGGAAATATCGCCTGACGTCCTCCGCGATCTCGACTCCCTTGAGGCCTGCCTCCCTGATCTGATCTGCTTTTTCCTTGTCGACATATTTGGCCACCTTGACCAGGCTCTGGTTCCTGCTGATAATTTCGAGGATCTTGTTTTTATCCATTCCCAGGATCTCCGCCAGCTTGGATGCGGTCTTATCAAGATTGGCCTGGGCCTGCTCCGGCTCTGAGGAATCCTTCACGACCCCCGGCCTGGCCCAGATGCTGTTGGTCACGGCGCTGATGGCAAGCTCTTTTCCGTTTCGGTCGTAGATGACGCCTCGCTTTGCCGGAATCGGGACGTCCCTTGTCTGCTGCTCTACAGCAAGCTTCGCATACTTCTCGCTGGCCACCACCTGGATCCAGCCCACGCGGAAAGCCAGGCCCATGCATAAAAGGCAAGAAACGATAAATACAAATACCAGTCTTCTTTTGTTTCTGTTTGTAGTCGGCGACATATCCGGTGATCTCCTTATCGGCCGGCCTGCCGGTTCCCGGACAGGCTGAAATGACTCATGAAAGCTGAAATAATTCAGGACATAAGGGAAAAGCCAGATTACGACCTGCTCACCTTAATTTAGTTATCTGGCTTTCTCTCCAATATGCAATTACATATATATTCAACACATCTTGTCAAACTCATCGTGGGCCGGCGCCCGCCCTGGTTTTTTTTTCGCATTTTGTGCCTAATTTCATTATATTTCTCAGGATCAATTATATGCCTGTTCCTTGAGTACCAGCGCAAAATCCTTCACGGCTTCCTGTGAGCCGTCGATGAAAACAAGCTGTCCCGCACTGGGATAGACCATCCCCAGCTCGGCGGAAGCCCTTGCTTCCACGATCTGGATGTTGGATGCGCTTTCGATCTTCACGTTCAGGTTTTCTATTTCTCCCTGGATCACCTGGTTTTCCTTGATCATGGTATTGATATGGTACTTGACGCTTGCGGCATAAGCGGTGGATAAGATCAGCCCGATGCAGAGCACGCCGACGAACGCGGTGAACAGCAGCAGCCGGAACTTGTCCTTCGCATTGATCACTGCGCTTGAGCTTTTTGATCTTACTACCTTTTTTTCTGTCCGTGGCTTCATATCAAAACCGTAGCGTTTATAGCTGTCCTGATATTCATACCATTTTTCTGCCGCCATCATAAGGCTCTACCTCTTTTCCTTAAACCGGCTTTGTCCGGTTTAAACCGCCTTGCGCCGTTCGTTCGATTACCCTCAGCTTTGCGCTTCTTGCCCTGGGGTTCATCTCAAGCTCCTGGGGAGTCGGCAATACAGGCTTGCCGGATACCTTCTTCACGTCTGCCTTCCGTCCGCAGGTGCAGATCGGAAATTCCTTCGGGCATATGCACGGGTTCGCCCTTCTGTTGAATGCCTCTTTCACGATCCTGTCCTCCAGGGAGTGGAAGGTGATGATGCACAATCTTCCGCCGTCGCCCAGGACGTCGATGAATTCATCCACCGCCCGGGAAAGCTGGTTCAGTTCGTCGTTGACTTCGATGCGGATGGCCTGGAACGTCCGCTTTGCCGGATGGGGGCCTTCCCTTCTTGCCGAGGCCGGTATGGCCGCCTTGATCACGTCCACCAGTTCCGCCGTCGTCCGGATGCGATGTTTCTTCCGCTCCTTAACGATAAACTCGCTGATGCGGGAGGCCCACCGCTCTTCCCCGTATTTCCGGATGATCTCCGTCAGTTCCTTCTCGCCGTATTCGTTCACCACGGTTTCCGCGGTGAGCGGGTCTTCCCTGTTCATCCGCATATCCAGCGCGGCTTCCTGCATGTAGGAAAAACCTCTTTCATAGTTGTCAAGCTGGAACGAGGAAACTCCCAGATCCAGGACTGCGCCGTCGATGCGCCCGATCCCCTGTTCTTTTAAAATACTCTTGATGTTCACATAGTTGTCCTGCACGAGTAGTTTGACGCAGGGATATTTATCCAGCCGCTCGCCGGCTGCACGGACGGCGTCGCCGTCCCGATCGATTCCTATTAAAGTTCCTTTTGGGTTTAATTTCTCACAAATTCCGGAGGCGTGTCCCCCTCCGCCCAGGGTACCGTCCGCATAGATCCCGTCGGGATTTATGTTCAGGTTTCTGATTGTCTCTAAGAACAGTACCGAGGTGTGTTTAAATTCCATCGCCTTACCTATATACCAAACTCGGCCATCTTTTCAGCGATCTCATCAGGTCCGAGATTAGTTCCTTCGTTGTAGTTGTCCCATTCCTGCTTGCTCCAGATTTCGATTTTACTCAATACCCCTATTGTTACCAGTTCTTTATCTATTTTTGCATGTTCTCTCAGATTTTGCGGAATTGTCAGCCTGCCCTGCTTGTCCGTCTCACATTCCACGGCGCTGGAGAAGAAGTATCTGACGAAAGCCCTTGCGTCCTTGTTTGCCACCGGAAGAGCGGTCAGTTTATCCTGAAATTTCTTCCACTCGTCCATGGGATAAATGTAGAGACAATTGTCCAGACCCTTTGTCAGGATGAACTTACTGCCGAGTTCTTCCCTGAATTTTGAGGGGACAATGATTCTGCTTTTTGGGTCTATGGAATTTTGGTATTCTCCAATAAACACGTGACAATTCTCCACTCTAAATTTTAAGTTAACACCACTATACTCCACTTCACCCCACTTTTCAACCACTCGACCACAAAAACAGGTAAAAAAAGCGGGTTTTTATTGGAATTGCTATCGATAAACTATTGAATTTCCTGGCAAAACACCAGATATTGTA
>DATMXY010000443.1:0-2611 GCA_035561275.1 Anaerovoracaceae bacterium
CTTTTATTTTTCTTTCTGTAATTTATCTTGCCTGTATCACACCACCTGCAGATGATACCCCTTCTCCTCAAAGTTCCTCTGTGTCTCTTCCCGCAGTTCGCGGCCGGTGATGAAGAGGTCGATTTCAGAGAGTTCGCAGACCTTCATCAGGGCTTTGCTTTCGTACTTGGTGTGATCGCACAGGGTAACGACCAGGTCGGCGGCGTTGATCATCCGCTGTTTGGTCGCCACTTCGTCGATGTTCAGGATGGCGCCGCCGAAGGTAGAATCGATGGAATCGAGGCTGAGGAACAGGATGTCGGCGTGCAGCTGCTTGATGAAGTCCTCGGCATAGTAGCCGCGAAGAGTGTAATAGCCTTTCCGGATACTGCCGCCGGTCAGGGTGATGTCGATGGCCGTATTCGCCGCCAGTTCGGCGGCGATCATAACGTCGTTCGTGATCACGTGGATGTTCTGCAGGTTCAGCAGGTATCTGACCATTTCTCTGGTCGTCGTGCCCGTATCGAGGATGATCGTATGGCCGTCCCGGATCAGGTCGCAAGCGGCCTTTCCGATCCTGGATTTTTCATCGTTGTTGGCCTTGCGCTTTTCGTCGTAGGGCCGCTCGCTTTCCGCTTCCCTTACATATTTTGCGCCGCCGTGGGTCAGCTGGATCTCTCCGCTGGCCGCCAGGATTTCCAGATCGCGCCGTATGGTAGCCTTGGATACGGAAAACTCGGCAACGAGCTCATGAATGTTGACGTATCTGCTTTTTTCAATGTAATCGCCTATTTTAGCCAAGCGCTCATCCCTGATCATGTCTTTTGAACCCCTTTGTTCCTGTCATTTTTACATATTCTAACACATTATAACATTATCTGCCACGTTTATTCGCATGAAAGTTACTTACCCGCGGAAAGCTCTCACCTTTTCCATAAACTGCTTTACCCTCTCCGGATCCACGGCGTTTTCAAACACTCCGTCGACTTTAAAGGTAGTGCCTACCACGGCGCCGTCCGCGATGCTGAGCTGCTGCTCCACATTCTCATACCGGACGCCGGTATTTGCAAAGACCACTGTGTCCGGCACGGCGTCCTTCACCCTTTTCAGGATCTGGGAATCCGTCATTGCTCCGGCGGTTATCCCGGAAACGCAGAGGGCGTCGGGACGGTTGTTGAAAACGGTGGTTTTCGCGATTTCCTCAATGGGCCGGTCCGCAAGGTATTTGGCCGCTTCCGGCAGGATATTAAAGAGGCATTTGACGTCTTTCGCGCCGATGTTGTGTTTATGCCGGATGGTTTTACCTACATTGGTATCCCAGGTCCCGAAGTCGCTGGCATAAACCCCCGTAAAGATCTCCCGGACGAATTTCGCGCCTGTGGCGACGGCAAGGTCCAGTGATTTTACGGCGTCCCAGAGCACGTTGACGCCGAAGGGGACTTTGATATCATTCTTCAGTTCGCCGATGACCCTGGCCATGCAGGCTACGGTGATCAGTTCCACGTCTGTTAAATATGGAAGGCTGAACTCATTGGAGAACATCACCGCGTCCACGCCGCCCTCCTGCAGAGACTGCAGCTCTTTTCTCGCCATCTCCACAACGTAATCCATATTCTTATCTGAAGTATAATACGGATCGCCGGGCATCGCCTGCAGGTGGCACATCCCTATGATCGCTTTCTCTGTTCCAATCACATCTTTTAACCAAGTCATTTTGATTCCTCCGTTATTTCTTTCTCATTCACATAAAGTTATTTCAAAGATCTATTTTAATCGGGTGGTCCGGACGACGGTTTTCGCCATGTAACGCCGTCGTTCAGTTCATCCGGTTTTTCGCCAGTAAAATGAATACAAAGGCCAGCGGCACGATGAAGATCAGCAGCAGGTATGACATTGCCGAGGCGGTGCCGATTTCCAGGTAGCGGAACGCCTGCTGGTAGATATGGTAACTGATTACCTCCGTCGACGTACCGGGTCCCCCTTTCGTAAGTACGTAGATCAAATCATAAGTTTTCAGCGCGGTGATGGACCGAAGCAGGATAACCACCGCAAAAGTCGGCATCATCAGAGGGACCGTAAGTCTGAAAAATGTCTGTATCCTCGTGGCGCCGTCTATAAGCACCGCCTCATAGGGCTCCACCGGCAGGGTGACCAGCCCGGCGAGGATGATGAGTACCATGTAAGGGATCTGCTGCCAGACGTCAATGAAGATCACCGTACCCAGGGCCAGGGAGGGATCGGCCAGCCATGCCTTTCCTGTGATACCGATCAGGGACAGCGCATAATTGACGATTCCCAGGTTGGAATGGAGCAGCAGCCTCCATGTCAGGCCCACCGCAATGGGCGTAATCATCATCGGTACGATGATAATGCTGAAGAAAATATTCTTGCCCTTGATGTCGTTGTTGAGCAGCAGCGCGATGATAAGTCCGAAAATAAACTCGAAGAATACGACGCCCACGGTAAAAAAGAGTGTCGTCAGCGCGGAGCCGATAAAATATTCATCCTGCAGCACATCTATGTAGTTGCTCAGTCCGACGAAGGAGCCCAGCCCCTTGACCTTCAGACTGGTATCGAAAAAGCTTACTGTCAGGGAATAGAGCAGCGGCGCCGCAAGTACCAATACCAGGAC
>DATMXY010000444.1:0-2153 GCA_035561275.1 Anaerovoracaceae bacterium
CCACTGAGTTGATCCTGATTCCCAGCACACGCGAAATATTGAACTTCGCTTCGATGCCTTTGGCTGCGCCGTCCGGAGGCATTGAATACCCTATATTCAATGATTCCCGGATTTCCCGCATGACGGAGCAATCGGCAAGGTCGGCGATATCCACGCCCAAAATCCCCGCGACATATTTTTTCGCCTCAGCAAGCCGCATGCTTTTCGCGAGCTGCATCCGCAGTACCAGATCTCCGGCGCTGCGGATCCCGCCCATGCATACGGCGATTTCCTGAGTGGCGTCGTTTGCGAAGGGATCCCCCGAGCCAATCTACAACCCGTCGATTTTGGCGATCTCCACCATGGCTTTTGCCGCCTTGGAAACGACGTCGGTGGGAGGCACATAGGCCATGGGCGTGCCTCCGACTCCCATTCCCACGTTCACATGAACGGGAATATTGGACGCTTCGGAACAGGCTTTTATAAACGTGACCGCCCGGGCGATATTCCAGGGGAAGGACTTATTGCTGTTGGTATTGACTACGGGGCCGAAAATATTGGCGCCGGCAGCTTCGGCCAGTTTGACCTGCTTATGGGGGTAAAGCCCCGCAAGCCTCGTATCGTCATAATAGAGCTTCCCGTGCATCCCCATGACAAACTCTCCAGCCATGCCAATTTCCACGCCGAAGTCGGGATACTTTTTCTTAATGATTTCGGTAGCTTTTAAAGCGGCCAGAAAATCCGCGTCCCCGGACGCCCCGCAGGTATCGAGGTTGATCCCGTCGGCTCCGGCTGCCGCCATACCGTCCGCGATATACACAAGATCTTTCACGGCATGCTCCACGGCTTCTTCCTGAGCGGCCCTCGCTTCCTCGACTTTTCCCAAAGGCATCAGTTCCGACCAGTTGTCAACTGGGCCGTCGGGTTTGGTATATCTGCCCAGGTCTGGCATCCCCCCGTAAAGGACCGGAATGACTGCCTGCGACTGGGCGATCTCCATGATCTTGGCTTCATCGTGAAGGATCGGTTTCACCGATTTAAAGCTGTAGTCGATATTGCCGATATCGACGGAGTCAAGCCCCAGCACCCTCTCGTTGACCAGCACCGCGGTCGTCCTGTCCATAGGGATATGGGCCTGGTAGTTCAGCTTAAAACAACCCGAATCGGAGGTCGAGACAACCTCCATTCCCCGTTTCACGCCGACGACATTCCCTTCCATCGTAATAATTTCGAAGAGGGATTCCAGCTCTTTTTCCGTTAATTCGGGGATTTTTCCCCGGGACGCGGCGTCTTTCATTCCCTCTTCCATATCGCTCCGGATTTCTTCTTCCGTCATAGTTGCTCCGGAGCCGTCTCCCATACGCGTAAAATATTTTTTGCTTTCTTCCATACTTTACCCCCGCCTCCTGTCTGGACCGGATTTTCAGCTGTTTGTCTTCTTGCAATCAATTGATCTATCTTGTACAATAAAGCATAAGGTAACCCAATAGTCAAGAGGAAAATCATTATGGGGAAATATTTGGCCATCGGCGAATTTGCCGCGCTTTGCGGAGTAAAAAAGGACACGATATTTCATTATGATGAAATCGGGATTTTGAAGCCCGATCATATTGCTGAGAACGGATACAGATACTATTCCCCGAATCAGGTCATGATTTTTGAAATCATAACGACATTGAAATCCGCGGGAATGTCTTTAAAAGAAATCTTAAAATACAGTTCCAGGCAGAATTCAAAGGAGTTCCTTGACCTGCTCAGGGAAAAAAGACATGAGCTCATGGAAACCCAAAGACGCCTCGCCGACCGGAAGGAGTTTGTGGACAATACCATCGGGATCATCGAAACGTCTTTAAATATTGATTTGGGAGAGGTCTATCTGGAACAATGCGGCGAAGAGTATCTGGTGATCATCGAAACCCCTTCCTCAGACGACATGGATGATAAAAGCTACTGGATCCGGATAAAGGAACTGACCGATTATTTCAACAGGAATAAATTGGGCAATGTGTTTCCCATCGGGGAAATCGTCCTCAAAGAGAATTTCGAACAGAACATATTCCGCTCCGATTATTATTGCAGCAAACCGGTACGAAAGATTGCCGGGTCCAGCGTACTGCTGAAACCGGCAGGCAGATACGCGGTTTTATACCACAGGGGCTCATATAAAACCTGTC
>DATMXY010000445.1:0-9551 GCA_035561275.1 Anaerovoracaceae bacterium
ATATCATATCGATTGCGATCATCGTGCTGGGGATCGGCATCGGCATGATCAGGGGATATAATTACGGGATCGACTTTACCGGAGGAACCATGATGCAGATCGACATTGGAAAACCGGTCAATGAAACCGTGCTCAACGACCTGCAGGCGGTCCTCAGCGGCGATAACATCGACGCCGATCTGGTAGTCGCGGGAAAAGAAGGCGATCAGGTGATTATCAAGACGATTCAGGCCCTCGACACGGCTGCCCGTGAAAAAGTCCTGTCCGATATATTTGCGAAATTCAATCTGAACGATGATTCCGTCATGACCATCGAGCAGTTTGGTCCGTCGGTGGGAGACATGCTGAAAAAGAACGCCGTGAAAGCGGTCATTATAGCGAGTATCGGTATGCTGATCTATATCAGCATCCGGTTTGAGTGGAAATTCGGACTTGCTTCAATCATTGCCGTACTGCATGACGTTTTTATTCTGATCGCGTTTTACGGAATCTTCCATATGACGATCAACAATCCCTTTATTGCGGCGGTACTCACCATCGTCGGTTATTCCATCATGGACACCATCGTAATTTTCGACCGCATAAGGGAAAACCTGGATATCATGAAGCGATCAAAATTGGAGGAGCTGATCGATCACAGCATCAATCAGACCCTGGGACGTTCCCTGATGACGTCGGTAGCGACCGTTATTGCGATCATCCCGCTTTGTATCATGGGCGGCGAGACCATCAGGAATTTTACCCTGCCGCTGATCATCGGTATCGTTGCCGGAACCGGTTCTTCCATCTATATTGCCAGCCCGCTTTACTATCAGTTATGCATTGCGGCGGGCAGCTCAAAATACAAAGCTGGAAAGAGTAAGAGCAAAAACAAAAGCAGGGATTAAAGGCTTATGGAATTGATGGAGAAATTCCTTGATCAGCTTCGTGAGATCAACCCCAATATCAATATTGAGTTGATTAAAAAGGCTTATCAGAAAGCGGAAAGTTATCATGAAGGGCAGTTGCGGAAATCGGGTGAACCATATTTGGTTCACCCTGTTGAAGTTGCCAAGATCCTGGCCGAACTGGGTATGGATGAAAACACCATCATCGCCGGACTGCTCCATGATACCGTCGAAGACACCCCTTACTCCGAAGAAGCCTTGAAAGCCGATTTCGGAGAGGAAGTCGCCCTGCTGGTAAACGGGGTGACCAAGCTGGGAAGCCTGGTTTACGAAAGCAAAGAGGAACGGCAGGCGGAAAACCTGAGAAAAATGTTCCTGGCCATGTCCAAGGATATCCGGGTCCTGATCATCAAGCTGGCGGACCGCCTGCACAACCTCAGGACCATCAATTACATGAATGACGACCAGATCCGGGAGAAATGCAAGGAAACCCTTGAGATTTACGCTCCGCTGGCAAGCAGGCTAGGTATCTATACCATGAAGTTCGAACTGGAGGATATCGCGCTGAAACAGTTGGACCCCGAAGCCTACTACGACCTGGTCAGCCAGGTCAAGATCAAAAAGCAGCAGCGGGAAGAAAACATCAACCGGGTGATCAACGAGCTCAAGGAAAGCCTGAATGAACTGAACATCCGTTACGATATTACCGGCCGTTCCAAGCATTTCTACAGTATTTACAGGAAGATGAAATACCAGAACAAGCAGCTGGATGAAATCTTCGATCTGACTGCCATCCGCATCATCGTGGATACCGTGAAGGACTGCTATGCCGTTCTCGGCGTCGTCCATACCATGTGGAAGCCGATCCCGGGACGTTTCAAGGATTACATAGCAATGCCCAAGCCAAACCGCTACCAGTCCCTGCACACCACCGTCATCGGCGACAACGGCGACCCCTTTGAGATCCAGATCCGAACCCATGAAATGCATCGCATCGCAGAATACGGTATCGCGGCCCATTGGAAATATAAGGAAGGCGTATCGGAGGACAAGGAAGAAGGAAAACTGGCCTGGCTGAGACAGACCCTTGAATGGCAAAAGGACGTGAATGACCCGAAGGAGTTTATGGAAACTTTAAAGGTGGATCTGTTCTCGAACCAGGTTTTCGTCTTTACCCCCAAAGGGGACGTCATCGAGCTTCCCGCGGGCTCCACGCCGCTGGACTTTGCCTTCAAGATCCACTCGGCCATCGGCGTCAAGTGCATCGGCGCCAAGGTCAACGGAAAAATGGTCCCCATCGACCACACCCTGAGGAACGGCAACATCGTCGAAATTGTCACCTCTTCAAACGCCAAGGGCCCCAGCATCGACTGGCTGAAAATCGCCCAGAGCAGCAATGCGAGAAATAAGATCAGGCAGTGGCTGAAACGGGAAAGAAAATCCGAAAATACGGATAAAGGGAAGGAAATGCTGGAGAAGTACGCCAAAAGGAAGGGGTACGAAAGCCAGCAGATCCTCAAGATCGCCTATATCAATAAATGCGCAAAGGCGCTGAATCTCGAATCCGCGGACGACCTCTACACGTCCATCGGTTCCGGAAGCGTGCTTTTAAGCAAGGTCATCACCATGCTTCTCAGCTATTATCACGACGAAAAGCAGTCGGAGCTGAGGAGCAAAGAAAAGAGCGAAGCCGCCGAGGAAGGCCGGAAGAAGGTCAAGAAAAGAGAGCAGGCGGGCGTTACGGTCAAGGGAGTGGACAACCTCCTGATCCGGTTCTCCAAGTGCTGCAACCCCGTTCCCGGCGACGAGATCATCGGATTTATCACCAAAGGCCGGGGGATCTCCGTTCACCGCAGGGACTGTATCAACGTCCTCACATTGCCTGAGGACGAAAAACAGCGGGTGATCGAGGTGGAATGGGACAAGCAGAAGGACAATATGTCCTATGACACCGATATCAATATCCTGGCGGAAGACCGGAAGGGCCTGTTCTCAGATTTATCAAGGATCTGTGAGGACATGGACGTCCATATCGCCGGCGTCAACGCGAAGAGTGCCCGGGACGGCATCGTCAACATCACCATGACCCTGTCCATATCCAATACGGGACAGATTGAAAAGGTCCTGCGGTCCCTGCGTAATGTCCAGGGAGTGGCCGATGTGTACCGGGCTATCATATAATAAGACGACGAAAATCTACGAATCAACGTCCGTAAACGGACTCCTCCGCAAGCGGAGCTTGCTACGCTGTCCGTTTTGCCTAACCAAGCAAGCTTGGGGCAAAAAGGCAAAGATTCGTGATTTTCCAGCCTAAATTCTGTCGACGGTTCTAAAGAACCGGACAGAATGTTAAGGGAGTATTAAATGCGCGCAGTAGTTCAGAGAGTGGTGGAAGCCGACGTGACCGTAGAAGAAAAGGTTACCGGATCCATCGGTAAAGGCCTCATGGTGTTGTTGGGAGTTGAGGATGAGGACGAAGATGCGGATGCGGCTTACATGGCGGAAAAAATATCCGGCCTGCGGATCTTTGAAGATGCAGAAGGCAAGATGAACCTGTCCGTCAAAGATGTGGACGGCGACCTGCTCGCCGTCTCTCAGTTCACATTATTCGGAGATTGCAGGAAAGGCAAGCGCCCGAGCTTTATCAAGGCAGCCAGACCGGAAAAGGCGAATGACCTGTACCGAAAATTTGTTTCCTTATGTCAGGAGCGGGGGCTCCGGGTGGAAGAAGGGATATTCCAGGCCGAAATGCTGGTAAGGATCTATAATGACGGGCCTGTTACCATATTGATAGACAGTAAAAAGCTGTTTTAATGCCGTCATCCTCAGCGGGCTGCAAATCGATTGACGTCCGCAGTAAGCCGATCGAACAGAAACAGAAAGGAAGAATATGATTATAAAGAGCTTTCATACAGGGCCGCTGGCTGTAAACTGTTATGTTGTAACGGATGATGCCACGAAAAAGACGTTCATCGTCGATCCGGGTGGCTATAATACTGTTATGGTAAACTATATTAAAGATAATAACCTTTTGGTTGAACATATCATTCTGACCCATGGCCACGGAGACCATATCGGCGGCGTTCCCGATCTGACGAAGGAATTCCCGGACGCAGACATAGTCGTGGGCATCCATGAAAGACAAATGATAGAAAACGCGAATATCAACGCTTCCACGATGATTTTCGGGTATCCGGTTTCCTTTTCGGCGGACCGCTACATGACGGACGGGGAAACGCTGAAGGTGGGAAACCTGGAACTGACGTTCCTCCATACGCCCGGGCATACAAAGGGAGGCATATGCATCCTGGCGGAAAATGTGGTGTTCAGCGGAGACACGCTGTTTCAACAATCCATCGGGAGAACGGATTTTCCGGGTTCTTCCTATCCGGAAATCAAGCGCTCCATACACGAGAAACTCTTTACGCTGCCGGACGACACACAGGTACTTCCGGGGCATATGGGGCCCACGACCATCGGTTTTGAAAAGGAGAACAATCCTTTTGTATAAAATCCATCTATCCCAGGCCATAAATAAATATGAGTTTGAGGAACTGATCAAGGTGTTCCTGCGGTCGGGCGAATACCTGCTTCTGGGGCCGGACGAAGCGGAACCGGAGGATATGGGGCGGTACGATACTGTGATCGACGTACCGGTTTTTCCCGAAAATACAGAGCCCGGAAAGAAAGAAAAAGACTTAAAAAATCAGATAAAACGCTTCCTTTACCGGGAGCTTCAGCGCCATACGGGAGAAGCCCCCGACTGGGGGATCCTGACGGGAGTGAGGCCGGTCAAACTGGCGGCGGAGTTGCTGGAAAGAGAGTGGGAGGAAGAGAAAGCAAAAGATATCTTGATGCGCGAGTATCTCATGACCGGGGAAAAAGCCCGGTTGCTGCTGGATATCGCCGTATATCAGAAAAGCATTCTGAGACCCAGTCCGGCGGAAGCGGTAGGCCTGTATGTCGGCATCCCGTTCTGCCCTACCCGGTGTGTTTACTGCTCTTTCCCCTCCAATCAGGGCAGGGCGGAAGACATCACTGCTTATTTATCGGCGCTGCACCGTGAGATCTCCTTTACGGCGGAGGGCATGAAGCGAACGGGCCGGTATCCCGAGTCCGTCTATATCGGAGGCGGAACGCCGACGATCCTGACCGCGGAGCAGCTGGACGGGCTGCTGGGGCATATCGCGGACGGTTTTGACCTGAGCCGGCTGAGGGAGTTCAGCGTAGAAGCGGGGCGTCCGGATACCATCACCGCGGAAAAGCTTACGGTACTGAAAAAATACGGCGTACAGCGCATCAGCATCAATCCCCAGTCCATGAACATTTCCACGCTGGAACGGATCGGACGGGCCCATCGCCCCGAAGACATCGCGGAAGCCTTCCGTCTGGCCAGGGAAGCGGGGATCCCGATGATCAACACCGACGTCATCGCCGGACTGCCGGAGGAAAGCGCCGATGATTTTGTCCGAACGCTGGAACAGGTCATCGACTTTGCACCGGAAAACATCACCGTCCATACGCTGGCGCTGAAGCGCGCCTCAAAGCTCGCGGAAATCGACGGGGAATATCATCGGAAACAGGGAAAAACGGTGAGGGCCATGCTGGAACGGGCAAAGGAATTGCTGGACCATGCCGGCTACCGGCCGTATTATTTATACCGGCAGAAGCAGATGGCCGGAAACTTCGAAAATGTCGGTTACGCCAGGGGAAACACGGCGGGGATCTACAATATCCGCATTATGGAGGAAGCCCAGACTATCGTCGCCCTGGGCGCCGGAGGGATCTCGAAGGTGTATTATCCGGGCGGGAACAGGCTGGAGCGGGTCCCAAACGTTTCCAATTACGAAATTTACATCGAACGGCTTGACGAAATGCTTCATCGGAAAGCAGAGAATATATTTACAGGAGGCCAAGCATGTTAACAAACGCGCCGAAAGGTACAAAAGACATCCTTCCCAGCCAGGTATACAAATGGCACTATGTTGAAAACGTATTCCGGGAAGCATGTGAAAGATACGCATTAAAGGAAATCAGGACGCCTGTCTTTGAACATACGGAGCTCTTTTTAAGAGGAGTCGGGGACACGACGGATATCGTCGAGAAGCAGATGTATACTTTTGAGGATTATGGGAAAAGAAGTATTACATTGAAGCCGGAAGGGACGTCCCCGGTGGTGCGCGCCTTTGTGGAGCACAAGCTTTACGCCGACGTGCAGCCTTCCAAGTATTATTACGTCATTCCGTGTTTCCGGTACGAGAAGCCCCAGTCGGGGAGGCTCAGGGAATTCCACCAGTTCGGCATCGAAATCTTCGGAACGGACAACATGATGGCGGACGCGGAAGTCATTGGCTTTGCTTCGGACTTTTTGAATTCCCTGGGTATCAAGGACCTGGAACTCCGCATCAACAGCATCGGCTGCCCCGAATGCAGGCAGACCTACCGCAACGCGCTGCGGGAGTTCCTGAAGCCGAAATACGACGACCTGTGCGAAACCTGCAAGGTGCGTTACGACAAAAACCCCATGCGCATCCTGGACTGCAAATCTCCCGTTTGCCAGGAACTGGTGAAGGGAGCCCCCGTGATGCTGGATTACCTCTGCGACAGCTGCAGGGACGCCTTTGACGACCTGAAAAAGAACCTGGACGCCATGGAGATCGAATATATTATAGACCCCGGCATCGTCCGCGGTCTGGATTATTATACAAAAACCGCCTTTGAATTCGTATCCAACCGGATCGGCGCGCAGGGGACGGTCTGCGGAGGCGGACGCTATGACAACCTCATCGAGACCATCGGCGGTCCGCCGGTTCCGGGAGTCGGATTCGGCCTCGGAATCGAACGCCTGCTGCTGCTGATGGAAACCACAGGGATCGAAATACCGGAGCTGGAAAATCTCGACGTATTTATTGCGGTGATGGGAGATCGGGCCAAGCTCTTCGGGCTGAAACTGCTACGGGATCTCAGGCGTCAGGGTGTCAAAGCCGAGATGGACAGCCTTGGAAGGAATATAAAAGGCCAGTTTAAATATGCGGACCGGCTGGAAGCAAACTATACGATCATAATCGGAGACAATGAGCTGGACCAGAACATCGTTTCCGTAAAAGATATGAGAACCTCGGAACAAAAGCAAGTGTCGCTGCAGGATATCATAAAAGAGATCGCCGGACAGGAATGAGGCGGAATACAGGTATCAGATAGGAGAAAAGCATGGAAAACGTATTGAAAAGGACCCACATGTGCGGAGTTTTAACGGAAAAAAATATAGGCGAAAAAGTAGTGCTCAACGGCTGGATCCAAAAGAGAAGGAATCTCGGCGGCTTGATCTTCTGCGATCTCAGGGACAAATCCGGCCTTGTCCAGATCGTATTTGACGACACCATTCCGCAAGCGTTGTTTCAGCAGGCGGACCGCCTCAGAAGCGAGTATGTCATTGGAATCAAAGGCATCGTTAAGGTAAGGCAGGCAAAGAACAAGGAACTCCCCACCGGGGATATCGAGGTTTTTGCAGACGAACTGGCGATCTATTCGGAAGCCGACACCCCGCCGATCTATATCAAGGATGACGATGATGTGGCAGAAAACCTGCGGCTGAAATACCGTTATCTGGACTTACGAAAAGGAAAGATGCAGAGAAATCTGACGTTCCGCCATAAAATCGCAAAGGTCACAAGAGAGTATTTTGACAGCGAGGGCTTTACGGAGGTTGAAACCCCGATCCTGTGTAATCCGACTCCGGAAGGAGCCAGGGACTATCTGGTGCCGAGCCGGGTCCACCGAGGCCATTTCTATGCGCTGCCCCAGTCGCCGCAGCTGTTCAAGCAGCTGTTGATGGTCAGCGGCACCGACCGCTATTATCAGATTGCAAAATGCTTCCGCGATGAGGACCTGAGGGCCGACAGGCAGCCCGAGTTCACGCAGATCGATCTGGAGATGTCCTTTGTGGACGTGGACGACGTGATTGACATCCAGGAACGGTATCTGCAGAAGCTCTTTAAAGAAGTGATGAATGTGGAGATACAGCTCCCTCTGCCCAGGTATCCGTATCAGGAGGCCATGGAGCGGTTCGGCAGCGACAAGCCGGACACTCGTTTCGGCTTTGAGCTGAAATCTCTGAACAATATCGTTAAGGACAGCGAATTCCAGGTGTTTGCAGGCGCCCTGGCCGCCGGCGGCGACGTGAGGGGAATCAATATCGAAGGCGCCGCGGAACAATTCAGCAGAAAAGATATCGACAAGCTGCAGGACGCCATCAGGCATTTTGGGGCAAAAGGCCTTGTCTGGATCAAGATCGGCGAGACTGAGACGGTTTCGTCAGTCAGTAAATTCTTCACTCAGGAAAAGATGAAGGAGATCACCGACGTATTCGGCGGAAAGGCGGGGGACCTGATCCTCATCGTCGCAGACAAAAAAAAGGTCGTATTCGACAGCCTCGGCTTCCTGCGACGGGATATCGCGGGAAAACTGGGACTTCTGGACGACAGCAGGTTCAACCTGCTGTGGGTGGTGGACTTTCCTCTCTTCGAGTACGACGACGAGACCGGGGAATACTCCGCAATGCATCACCCCTTCACCTCCCCGAAGCTGGAGGACATCCCGATGCTTGACACGGCGCCGGGAGAGGTCAGGGCAAGAGCCTATGATATCGTATTGAACGGGATCGAGCTGGGCGGCGGCAGCATCAGGATCCATGACAGGAATCTGCAGCGGAAGATGTTCGAAGTTCTCGGCCTGTCTGAGGAAACTGTAAAAAGCAAGTTCGGATTCCTTCTGGAAGCATTCCGGTACGGAACGCCGCCGCACGGGGGTCTGGCTTACGGACTGGACCGTCTGGTGATGCTGCTTTCCGGAGAGCACAGCATCCGGGAGGTCATGGCCTTCCCGAAAAATCAGGCGGCAATGGACATGGTCAGCGAAGCGCCTTCCATAGCAAACGACGAGCAGCTTCAGGAGCTGGGGATCCGGGTTGTGGATCTGGAAGGATAAAATATGAAGAAGATTGGAATCCTGGGTGGGACCTTTGATCCGGTCCACTATGGACACCTGATCCTCGCGGAACAGGCCAGGGCGGAAGTGGGTCTTGAACAGGTGATCTTTATGCCTGCAAAGGTGCAACCGTTCAAACTGAACGTTAAAATCACCGGTGAAGAACACCGGTACGCGATGCTGCTGGAAGCAATAAAGGGGAACGCATTTTTTTCGGTGTCGAGAAAAGAGCTGGATACTCCCGGAGTTTCCTTTACCATCAACACCCTTCAAGATTTAAGAGCGGAATTCGGGGTGTATACGGAGCTCTGTTTCATAGCCGGCACCGACGCCTTTTTAAGCCTGGAAAACTGGTACAGCGCGGAGGATCTGCTGGAGGGCTTTACGTTCATAATCGGCATGAGACCGGGGTATAAGGAGCAGGAACTAAAAGCCCTTATCACCAGGATGAAAGCGCAATATGGCACGAGGATCGTCGAAATCAACAATTCGGAGGTGGAGATCTCATCCACGGACATCAAAAATCGCATCCGGGAGGGAAAGAGCATCAAGTACCTGCTTCCGGAAAGCGTGGAGGAATATATCCATAAAAACGGACTGTACCGGGAGCCGGCGGAATAAAGCCATTGCCGCGAGATTATAACTTGCGAAAATAGGGTATAAATGGTAATATGATGT
>DATMXY010000446.1:0-3573 GCA_035561275.1 Anaerovoracaceae bacterium
GATGGACGACAGGCTGATTTCCGATTCCGGATTTTCCAGAATATAGCCGCAGACTTCATGAATCGTGTTATGGACGCCGACAGGCGCGAGCTTCTCCACGCGGCCCAGCAAGTCGGAAAGCACATCCCGTAAGGCGTCGGCTTCACTGTTCTCACTTTGTCTCCACGTCTTAGGGTTTTCATACTGTTCGACGGTGGTGTAAAGCGTAAGCCAGCTGTGTTTGTCGAATAAAGCGGAGACAATGTTGAGATATAGTTTTCGTACGATGCTGTCGTAACGCGGTTCTCCGGGCTTCAGCAGCTGTTCGAGTCTTTTTGCCGCGTCGTGGAACACCTCGGGAATGCGTTCGTTTTGAACATCCAACATGGATAAGATATTTTTTTCCTCTGCCGCGGGATAATAATACCGGCCGCTTTCTTCTTCGGACTCCTGAGGGAGCTTATGCGGCTCTCCGCCTGAAGCGTCCAGAAAACCGCGCACTCTGAAAAGCAACTGCTCGATTTTTTGCTCTTCCACCGGCTTTATGAGATAATCGAAGGCGCCAAGGACCAATCCGCTCCTGGCATACTCGAACTCGCTGTGTTCACTGAGCAGCACGACACAAGGGCAGAGATCTTCTTTTTTAATCTCCTGAAGCAGGCCGATCCCGTCCAGTTTCGGCATCCGTATGTCCGTGATCACCAGATCATAGGCGTTTGCGCGGAGAAGCCTGAGCGCTTCAACGCCGTTTGGCGCCCGTCCCGCAACTTCCAAGCCGGACGCGTTTCCCCAGATCCTAAGGCGTTCCAGTTCCATGATAAAAATTTCCCTGTCGTCCACAAGCAGAGCCTTATACATCTGTGCCTACCACCTTTCCTCCGTTATCTGAGCACTGTTTCCCTGGGCAAAGTAAAATAAACCGTAGCGCCGCCGCCGACCTTGCCGGTGATCCACACCCGCCCTTTATGCAGCAGAATGATCTTTTTAACGATGGCAAGGCCTACTCCGCTGCCTTCAAACTCATCGGAGGAGTGCATGCGTTCGAACATGGAAAACAATTTCTCTGAATACTGCATATCAAAACCGGTGCCGTTATCGCGGATATAAAAGACGTCTTCCCCATTGATATCCGCGCTTCCGACGGTAATTCTGCCTTCCTTTTTTCCGCGCATGAATTTCAGGGAATTGGAAACGATGTTGACGATCGCCAGGCGCAGAAGCACAGGATCGCCGAGCACGTGTGGCACGGCGGAATCGATGGCAAATCGCACCGGATATTCATTGTCGGACGGCCTGTAAAGAGAATCGAAAACGTCCCGCATCATGCCCTCCAGGTCGACAACCTCGCTGGTCGGCTTGTTTTGGGCGATTCGGGTATATTCCAGCAATTTGTTTGTAAGAGCAATGGTCTCCTTGCAGATGCTGCGGATGATTTCGACCATACCGCGCGCTTCCGGATCAAGAGTCTGCCCGTAATCCTCAAGAAAAATGCGGGCATAGCCGTCTATCGCGCGTACGGGAGCTTTGATTTCGTGGGAGATCGTAAAATTAAACGACGTGAGTTCGCTGTTTTCGGCGATCAACGCGCGCGTTTCCGTTGAAATTCCGTTTTCCTGCCCGGATGTGCGGACGGCGTCAACCGGAGGAGTTATCATCTTTTCTTCGGATTTCCCCCGTTCGGAATGGCATTTAACGAAAAGCCTGAAGCAGAAAATCTGTGCGCCTGAAAAGACAAGAGCCGCCGCAAGGCACGGCAAAAATGGAAGGCCGGCAAGCCTTCCAAGCAGCAGGCAAGCGCCTGCCGCCAGCACAAACGACAAGTAAAGTGAAACCTGCAGCCAGGTCATCTTGCTGTCTTTCCGTTTTTTTCCCCCTGTATTCGCGGAATCAAACGCTGCCGGCCGCATCAGATTGCACCTCGATCCTTTCTTCCTGAAACGCTCCGTTTTCGATCAGAAAACTTTTCATCTGAGGAATCCCGCCCATCAATGAAACGATCACATAGCTGAGGGATGGATCAAATGCCAGTCGTATATCTTCGGAGGAAGGACGCGCAGGAGAGGACGGATGGCTGTGAAAGTTACCAAGCAAAACAAGATTCTGCTTTCTGATATCCGCGATCGCCTGAAACTGTTCCTCAGGCGTCATGGAAAAATGCTCCGGGCTTTCATCGATATTTTTCAGTAAATATACTTTTGTAACGGTCTTTTCGTCTCCATCCCTGACGCCTGCCAGAAGCCCGCACGCTTCATTGGGCAGCCCGGCGGCGGCATGGGCAAGGATACGGTCAAAGTTCCCGCGGGGCAGCTTCAGCATAGGTATTCCCCGCCGCCCATATAATATAAAAATTCAACGACCGCGCCCTCTTTGACATAGGTTGTGTCAAAGGCGTCCCTGGGGATGATCTCGTCGTTCAGCTGTACGCTGACATATTCCTGCATTTCTACATTCGCTTCGTTGAGCAGTTGCCTTACCGTAATTTCTCCGGATATTTCCAGGGGTTTTCCATTGGCGGTAATTATCATAATCGGCGTCCTTTCCGGCGTCATAGCGCCGCATATATCATAGTATTCATATATGTATTATATGCTATTTTATTTAAAGAATCAAGAACTGATTTTCAAATTTTAAATGACCAGTTTCCGGCTTTCCCAACGTCGGCCGCCGGGCCCCTAATCATTGAGGTCCAAATCGCATACCGGCGGGCTGTAATCAATCAGCTCCGTGATGGAAGGCGCATCCCCGCAGACCTGGCATCCGGGGTTTGACGCGAGCTTTACCTTCCTGAAATTCATCGTGACGGCATCGTAGGTCAACAGCCATCCGTTCAGAAGGCCGTCCATGCCCAGGAAATATTTGAGCGCTTCCGTTGCCTGCAGCGTTCCTATGACGCCTCCCATAACGCCAAGCACGCCTGCCTGGCGACAGGTCGGAACGGCGTCGGGTGGAGGGGGTTCGTGGAATACGCAGCGGTAACATGGTCCCTGCCCCGGCAGATACGTCATCAGCTGACCCTGAAAGCGGATGATACCCGCGTGGGAAAACGGTTTTTTCAGCATCACACATGCGTCGTTGATCAAGAATTTCACCGGGAAATTATCGGTCGCATCCAGGATAAAATCATAGTCCCTGTCGCGGATGATATCCGTGATGTTCGTTGAATTGATCCATTCCCGATAGGTAACGACCTCTACGTCCGGGTTCATATCGTTGATGGTTTCCCGTCCGGACTGGACCTTCGGTTTTCCGACGTCCTTCGTGGAATGGATGATCTGCCGCTGCAGGTTTGACAGGTCCACTGCATCCGCGTCCGCGAGCCCGATAGTCCCAACCCCGGCGGCGGCCAGATACATCGCCGCAGGCGCTCCGAGGCCGCCCACGCCGATAATGAGCACGCGGCCCTCCATCAGCTTCTTCTGGCCTTTGGCCCCCACTTCCTTCAGTATGATATGGCGCGAGTAGCGCTCCAATTGTTCGTTTGTAAAAGCCATGCAAACCTCCAAAATATTATAAATTGAATAAGCGAACAACGCAGACAAGTCTGCTCCTCCGCTACGCTTCGCTGTCCGTTTTTCCATTGCAGCTGAAGCTGCG
>DATMXY010000447.1:0-6511 GCA_035561275.1 Anaerovoracaceae bacterium
ATCATGGGTAAGCCGCTGGGCAAATCCACAGTAAGCAAGTTCAGTGACGGGGAAATTTCCGTAAGCTTATGGGAAACGGTAAGAGGGATCGACACCTACATAGTCCAGTCAACCTGCAATCCCGTAAACGACAGCCTGATGGAGCTGCTGATCATGATCGATGCGATGAAGCGTGCTTCCGCCGGCAGGATCAACGCGGTCATCCCGTATTACGGGTACGCCAGGCAGGACCGGAAAGCAAAGGCGAGAGATCCGATCACGGCAAAGCTTGTAGCGGATATCATCACGAGCGCGGGAGCGGACAGGGTCGTTACCATGGACCTGCACGCCCCTCAGATTCAGGGATATTTCAACATCCCCGTCGACCATCTGCTGGGCATGCCGATCCTTGTGAAGTATTTCAGGGAAATGAGGCTGGACGACCTTGTCATCGTATCCCCGGATCACGGGAGCGTGACCAGGGCAAGAAACATGGCGCATCCGCTGGACGCGCCCATCGCTATCGTGGACAAGAGAAGACCCAAGGCCAACGTTTCGGAAATCATGAACATCATCGGCGATATCGAAGGGAAGAACGTCGTGCTGGTGGATGACATGATCGATACCGCGGGGACCATAACCAACGCGGCCAACATGATGAAGGACATGGGCGCCAAAGAGGTTTACGCCTGCGCCACCCATCCCATCCTGTCGGGCCCTGCCATAGAGCGGATCCGGGATTCCGCCATCAAGGAGCTTGTGCTGCTCAACACCATTCCTCTGCCCAATGTAAAGAAATTAGATAAGATCCGGCTGCTGTCCGTCGCGCCCCTGTTCGCCGAGGCAATGATCAGGATCTTTACCAACGATTCCATCAGCAGGCTGTTTGACTGAGGCATGCCGCCTGACCGGGAGGAGCCATGTATATCATCGTAGGCCTTGGCAATCCTGGGAAGAAGTACGAAAACACCAAACACAATATCGGCTTCATCACCCTGGATTTCCTGGCCGGGAAAAACAATATCAAAATCAATAAAATAAAGCATAAGGCACTGGTCGGGGAAGGTACCATCTCCGGCCAAAAGGTGTTGCTGGTAAAGCCCCAGACCTATATGAACCTGAGCGGCAACAGCGCGCGGGAGGTCATGGAATATTACAAGGCCGAACCGGAACAGCTCATCGTGATCTACGACGACGTGGACATCCCCATGGGGCGCCTGCGCATCCGTAAAAAAGGCAGCGCAGGAACCCATAACGGCATGAAATCCGTCATCTACGACCTGCAGTCGGACGGTTTCCCCAGGGTGCGGATCGGGATCGGGAAAGAGCGGAAAGTGCCCCTGGTGGGTTACGTGCTGGGGGGCTTCGCGAAAGAAGAGCGGGAGCTCATGGAAGACGCCGTGGAGCGGGCCGCCCTTGCGGTGGAGTGCATACTGGAAAAAGGAATAGATATCGCAATGAGTGAATACAATATAAAACCATCTGCTGAAGGGGACGCAAAGGAAGATGAGTGACAGAGTCAGAGGCGGCAAGTTCAGTGAAGTAAGGACTCTGGCGAAAAGCGCCAAAGGATTGGTCAGCATATCGGGTATTTCAGAAGGACGGGCTATGCCGGTGGCATCCCTGATCATCAGGGAAAGAGGGGGGCAAAGTCTCATTATCACCTCCTCCTACGCAAAGGCGAAAAGATTGGCGGAGGACCTGTCTTTTTTTGTTGACCAAAAAATTTACGTGATTCCCGACGAAGAGCAGCTGTTTTTAAAATATGAAGCAAAAAGTCACGGCAGCCTGGAGGAACGTCTGACGGCCCTAAAAGCGCTGCTGTCCGGGGAAAGCTGCATCGTCATCGCGCCCATCCTGGGAGCGGTGAAAAAAATGGCGCCCCACAGGATCTTTGAAGAAAATACGGTCCGGATCACTCAGGGGGAGGAAGCGGACCTGGAGCAGATCAAAAGAAGTCTGGCCTTTATGGGATATGAACGGGCGGCGTTCCTTGAATCCAAAGGCCAGTACAGTATCCGGGGCGGGATCGTGGACGTGTATCCCGCCGATGCCGAATATCCGTACCGGATCGAATTTTTCGGTGCGGAAGTGGATTCCCTCAGGAGCTTCGACCCGCTGACACAGCGCTCCATGGACAACCTGAAGACCATTGAGATCTATCCGGCGGAACAGATGGTTCAGGAAGAGAATCTGTTCCGCCATGCGGCGGAAAAGCTGGGCAAGGCCTACGACGGCCATGCCAGAAAGCTTACGGGCCCGCAGCAGGAACATCTGATCCAGAGAAAAAACCAGCTGCTGGAGTATATTGCAAACACAACCAACATCCAGCTCCTGGAAAACTATATCCATTACTTTTATGACGTCACGGAATACCTCTGGGACTATATGCGTCCCGGCGGGGTCGTGATGCTGGAGGACCCGGACAGGATCCGGGAAGTCCTGGATTTCCGGGACAAGGAAGACAAAGAGGACTTTAAAACCATGCTGGAACGGGGCGAGGCCGTTCCGGGTGATTTTAAGGCGTTTCCGGGCAAAGGGGATCTGGACGGTCTGTATAGGCAGCCTGCCGTTTTCTTTTTCACGCCGTTTCAAAAACAGCTGCGGGGAGCGGACAGGCTGGACGCGAGTATCCATATCGCATCGAAGCAGGCTCCGGTTTTCAACGGCAGGATGGACTTCCTGGAGACCGAACTGAAGGGCTGGCTGAAGCAGAGCTATGAGGTCACCATCGTCTGCGCCACGGAAGAGAGAATTGAAAACCTGAAGAATTTTATCGAGCATTTTGACGGCACGGGCCGGATCAGGCTTGCGAAAGGCAGTCTGACCTCAGGTATGGAATATCCGGAGGAAAAGCTCGTTTATCTATGGGACGGCGACATCTTCACGACGCAGAAGCACAGAAAGGCAAAGACCGGCGAAAAGCGCGGAAAACCCATCAAAGCCTTTACCGATATCAGAAAGGGCGACTACGTCGTCCACGAAAACCACGGGATCGGGAAATTTATCGGCGTCGAACAGTTGACGATACAGAAAATAAAAAAGGATTATCTGAAAATAAAATATGCCGGAGAAGATATGCTCTATGTTCCCGTGGAGCAGATGGACATGATCCAGAAGTATATCGGCGCCGACGGCGCCGCGCCAAAGATCAACAAGCTTTCCGGCGGCGAATGGAAGAAGGTCAAGGCAAAAGCGAAAGCCGCCATTGCCACCATGGCCAAGGAACTCCTGGAAATTTCAGCGGAGCGGAAAGCGGCGGGCGGCCATTCCTTTGCCCCCGACAGCATCTGGCAGCGCGAATTTGAGGACCTGTTCCCTTATGAAGAGACGGCGGACCAGCTGCGCTGCATCAAGGAGATCAAGGCGGACATGGAACGGCTCGTTTCCATGGAACGGCTGCTCTGCGGAGACGTAGGATACGGAAAGACGGAAGTCGCCGCCAGGGCCATATTCAAATGCATCTCCGACGGCAAGCAGGCCGCGGTGCTGGTCCCGACGACGATCCTGGCAAACCAGCATTACTATACGTTCAAAGACCGGTTCGAACGGTTCCCCTTTAAAGTGGAAATGCTCAGCAGGTTCCGCAGCGAAAAACAGCAGGAGACCATCGTGGAGGCAGCAAAAAAAGGAAGCGTCGACGTGCTTATCGGCACCCATCGGATGCTTTCCCGGGATATTGGGTTTAAGGACCTGGGCCTGCTGGTCATCGACGAGGAGCAGCGCTTCGGAGTACAGCATAAGGAGGCCATCAAGCGCCTCCGGAAAAACGTGGATGTGCTGACCCTTTCGGCGACCCCCATCCCGAGAACGCTGCATATGTCGCTGGTGGGGATCAAGGATATGAGCCTGATCGAGGAGCCGCCGGAGGAACGGTATCCGGTGCAGACCTACGTGCTGGAGCAGGACGAGGAGCTGATCCGGGACGCCATTCAAAGGGAGCTGGACCGGGACGGCCAGGTCTACGTGGTCTATAACCGGGTCAGGGGGATCTACAAGGCCGCGTCGCAGATATCGGCCCTGGTGCCGGAAGCGTCTGTGGTCGTGGGCCACGGCCAGATGAATGAGAAGCAATTGGAAGATGTGATGATCGATTTTGTCAATCACGAAACCAATGTGCTGGTATCCACCACCATCATCGAATCCGGGATCGATATCCCCAACGTAAACACCATCATCATACTGGATGCGGACCGCTTCGGGCTTTCCCAGCTTTACCAGCTCAGGGGAAGGGTCGGGCGATCCACCAGAATGGCCTATGCCTACCTGATGTATCAGAAGGATAAGGTGCTCTCCGAGGTGGCGGAAAAACGGCTGAGGGCCATCCGGGAATTCACCGAGTTTGGGGCCGGCTTCCACATCGCCATGCGGGACCTGGAGATCCGGGGCGCCGGCAACCTGCTGGGTACGGAACAGCACGGACATATGATGAATATCGGATACGAGCTGTACTGCAAGCTGGTGGACGACGCAGTGCGGGCGCTGGGCGGAGAGATCGTGAACCCGGACAGGGAGGAGACTTCCATCGAGATCGACGTTCCGGCATACATTACGGATGCGTATATCTCCGATGAACTGCTGAAGCTTCAGATGTACAAGAAAATCGCGGCGATCCGGGATGATACGGACAAAGCGGAGGTCATCGACGAACTCATCGACCGTTTCGGCGAACTTCCGACCGAAGTTGAAAACCTGATAAAGGTGTCCCATATCCGTGCCATGGCGGAGAGCGCAGGAGTTGCGCGGGTCCATGAGGAGCAGAAAAAAATCGTCTTTGATTTTCATGAAAAGAATCGGCTCACTCCGCAGTTGATGGCCGGGCTGTCCGAAGAATTCGGTATGGGGATCCTGATCCACGCCGGAATAAAACCGTTTATTAAAATCAATCATAATGGTAAAAATAAACTTCACACAGCCGCCATATTTTTAAACAAATTTATGGTAATATAAGAACAGCACCGTTTGACAAAGGGAAGCCTTACCTTGTCAGCCGATGCTATACGGTGAAAAATACAATATAAGAGGAGATTAACGAATGAAAAAGATCATAGTAGTTATGCTGCTGATAGTAATGACCATGGGGCTGGCCGCCTGCAGCGGTGGGGGAAACAGCGGCGATCTTGTCAAGGTGGGGGAAACCACGATCGATGAAAATCAACTGCAACAATACCTGGACTTTAATGTTTTCGTACAGGGTTACGATTTGACACAGTTTCCGGAAGAGACGGTAAAACAGATCAAAGCCCAGATGCTGGAAGACATGATCGCCATGGAATTGATCCGGCAGTATTACGCGGGAAAAGAGGGCGAGGTGCTGCCCGCTACCATCGAAGACGATCTGAAAAGCTTTCTGGATGAAACGAAAAAAGAGGGGACAATCAAAGATTTTGTAGACGAGAAGAAGATATCCGACGAAATGCTGACGAAATTCTTCTACGATCAGTACTACAGGAGCGCCTTCTTTGATGAAATGCAGAAGGGTATGACGACTCTCGACCAGGACGCGCAGGCTTACTACGAGGCTAACAAGGCCGAATTCGCAGTTGACGAAGTCACGGCAAGCCATATTCTGGTTGCCGACGAGAAGACCGCAAATGAGGTAAAGGCAAAGCTGGATGCCGGCGAAAAGTTTGAAGATCTGGCCGCGGAATACGGAACCGACAACACTAAGGATACCGGGGGCAGCCTGGGTACCTTTGGGCGGGGTCAGATGGTGAAAGAATTCGAAGACGCGGCATTTGCCATGCAGCCCGGCGAGATCAGCAGCCCTGTAAAATCTCAGTTCGGATACCATATCATCAAGGTTACCGACAAAAATCAGGGAACCCGAACATATGACGAAGTAAAGGCTACCATCGATTCAACGCTGGTACGCCAGGAAGCCCAGAAAAAAGTCGATGAACTGAAAAAAGCGGCCGATGTCGAATACTTAACCGACGAATATCCTGAACCGGAAGCGGCAGGCTGATCGCCGCATGAAGGGGTGACCCGCCGCTATAGCCGGTGGACGGGGGCCGTCGTTCAATAATAAATATCGGAAAACTGAATGGCCAGCTCATTGATCAGCCGGGAATCATTGCATCCGGATTCCAGATCTTTATTTGACAGAGGGCTCTCAGGGGATTGTTTATTAACAGGCAGCATTACGGTAAAATTGCTGCCTGTTTCTTCTTCGCTTTCCAGCGTAATCATGCCGTCCATGGCGTTCACCAGCAGCTTAACCAGATAGAGGCCGATTCCGGTTCCCTCACACGGCCTTGACCGGTTTGAATTCGCCTGTCCGAACCGCTCAAAGATGGAAGCCTGCTTATCCTTTGGAATCCCGATGCCTTCATCACGGATACTGATGCAGACCATATTTTTTTTCCGGAATCTTTTGGCAAACACCTTTACGTGGATCTGTTTATTTCTCGGCGTGAACTTCAGGGCATTGGACAGTAAATTCAAAAGGATTCTTTCCACTTTTTCTTCATCAATGGATATAATTTTCTTTTTGATATCAGACTGGAAATTTATTTGCACTCCCCGCTGG
>DATMXY010000448.1:0-9925 GCA_035561275.1 Anaerovoracaceae bacterium
ATATTTGAAATTGAGGAACTGAAAAAAGTAGTTTATGAAGCCGGGTTTGAAAATTTTGAACCGCAGGCACATGGATGCCTATTGATTTTTTCAATGCGGAAGGTGGAATAAATTGTGAAGGAAATCATTACGACAGATAACCTGACAAAGCAATACGGAAAGGTTCTTGCTGTGGATCGTATTTCTTTAGAGGTCGGAAAAGGTGAAATATATGGTTTTCTGGGATTGAACGGGGCCGGTAAAACGACAACCATTCGGATGCTGCTCGGAATGATACGCCCGACATCCGGAAGAGTTTTTATCAATGGGAAAAGAGTTGATCCGGATAGTCGTGATCTTTGGAGAAGCATAGGTTATATTGTCGAGGTGCCATATTCTTATCCTGAGCTTACAGTCAGGGACAACCTTGAGATCGTACGGCGCCTGCGCCATATACCCGATATTTGCGCTGTAGATAGAATAATGGATCAGTTGATGCTGACTTCCTATAAGGACCGAAAAGTGAAAAATCTCTCCTTGGGAAACGCCCAGCGGCTAGGTATCGCAAAAGCGCTTCTGCATCATCCTGAGATTTTAATATTAGATGAACCGTCAAACGGTCTTGACCCTGCCGGTATTGTGGAAATAAGAGCGCTTCTTCTCGATCTTTCCCATAATCATGGAGTCACTGTTTTTATATCCAGTCATATTTTGGGTGAAATCTCCAGACTTGCCACACGGGTAGGAATCATTCATCAAGGCCGGATGGTTATAGAGGTAGATACAAATGAGCTTGAACGGCTCCGAAATAAATGTCTGATCATCAACACGCGCGATAAAGTGGCGGCAAAGGCGGTATTGGATCATGCAGGTTATTCGACAAAAACGGATCATGAGGGCAATATTATTTCTTCAGACGAAAGAGCCATAAACCGTCCGGATGAAATTGCCTGCGCATTGGTGAAAGCCGGTATTCCACCTATATTGCTAAAGGTCGAGGTGGAAGACCTTGAGACATATTTTTTAAGAACGATAGGTTCAAAGGAGGTACGGCAGGCATGATCAGCTTTATGGCAGCCTTTTGGGCAGAGAGCCTGAAGATATTAAAGTCAAAAATATTTTGGATCATTATTCTGGTTTTTATTGTTTTCCCTCTGATGCCAGGTTTCTATATGTTTGTATTGAAGAATCCGGGCTTATTTGACACCGGTGGAATGCTGTCGAGGATTTCAGGTTTCGCAGAAAAAGCGAGTTGGTCAAAGTACTTTTCAATGGTTACGCAAGCGGTCCCCGGAGGGATTGGGGGAGTTGGATTTGGGCTTATCACATGTTGGGTATTCGGACAGGAGTTTTCAAATCATACTGCAAAAGATATTCTGGCACTGCCGATTTCTCGTGCAACGATTGTATTGGCCAAGTATGCCGTCCTGACAATTTGGAGCATCTTTCTTTCAGTCGTATTGCTTGTAACAATGCTGATGATTGGAAATGTCCTTCAACTGGAAGGATGGTCAGATGCGATCTTTGCAAACGCAGTTCGAACCTTCGTTGAAACCTCATTACTTACGATTTTATTGTCTCCGCCCGTTGGTTTTTTAGCCAGCGTGGGACGCGGATATCTTGCCCCAATGGGATTTGTCGCATCTGCGTTTGCGATTGCTTCATTTGCTGGAAATCTTGGCTTCGGCCCTTATTTCCCCTGGGCTATCCCGGCCCTTTTCAGCGGGGCGGCGGGGCCGGAGGCCGCGCTGCTTGCCCCAGTGAGCTACATGATCCTTTTCATGGCATGCATTCTTGGTTTATTAGGCACAATGGCGTGGTGGCGTTATGCCGACCACGTTCACTAAAGCCGAAAATATTATAGCTGGAGAAAAACAATGAAGGCAATACAAATTAACGAGGGTACGTATCCGCTCAAAGGCAGGCTTTATGGTTCGATTGATAAGAGCAGTCCCCGCCCGGCCCTGATTTTTTTAAGCGGCTGGAACCCCTCTCGTATATCGTGGACATTTATGGATATTTATGCCGGCCTCTGCGCCAAAAAATTCGGTATCGTCTGCGTAACAGCGGCCTTGCGCGGTATGGGCAGCGAGGGGAACATAGATACGCTGACACGTTCTGATTTTCTGGATGACGTGACTTCAATATTCGATTATACAACACATATCGAGGGTGTGGATAAGGAAAGAATCAGTTTTTGCGGGGAAAGCTTCGGAGCATATCTGGCATGCCTGCTATCATCAAAACGACCGGTAAAAAACCTGATTTTGAGGGTGCCGACTGATTTCCCCGATGCGGGATTTTTTGAAAAGCCACAAAAGGATATAGTGGGCAGACTGTCTATAGACTGGAAATTGCAGAAGCACTTACCAGATGAGAGCTTTGCGCTCCACGCTGTCCAAGTCTTTAAAAACAATATTTTTATTATTGCTTCAGAAAACGATGCGTTTGTTCCGCAGCAAACAATAGAGAATTATCTCGAAGCGGCGGTTAATTCCCGAAAAACCGAATACTTTTTAATGAAAAATATGGGGCATGCCCTGATAAATCCAATTAAGCAATACGAATTTGTCCGGATATTATTTGAGATTATCGGTAGTCCGATATTCAGAAGTTGAAGGATATCGCGTGTATCCTGGGATTTGCGGGAACCGTGACATAGTTGGCAATACGCCGACCATATCTAAATTCAATGATAGGAGATATGCTGTATGGCAATAGACGGTACTTATTGGATTACTGCAAAAACCCAAGTGGGAAATCCGGATGCAGTTTTTACACTTAAAGCAGATGGAGAAGTTCTGACTGGAACGGTATCTGCTATGGGAACCACTGTGGAACTCAAAAATGGAAAAGCGCATGGGGATAATTTTGAATACGAAATCGAAATGAAGGGTCCTGTGGGGAAAATGAAAGCAACTGTGAGCGGGGCTATAGACGGTGAAAATATCTCCGGCGTCTTAAAAACACTTCTTGGTTCCACGAATTTTGAAGGCGCTAAGATACAATGAAAGGCCGGAACGCAAGTCCTAAGTTTTAAGTACTATACAAGGCCTAAGTTTTAAGTACTATAATTGTATGGCGGCAAAAATGAGCACACGATCCACCCGGCGGTTTTGGGGAAAGAGGAAATTTATGCATCTGAAGTAGTTGCTTTTCTTCTTAGGGGGGGCCGCAGATTGATTTTAGCGGTTGGATGTAGCCGAGGTCATAACCCTCCACAAGTTAATAAAATCTATTAAATACAGCATCGGGCCAAGTTGGCCCGATGTGAGACAGTCCAAAGGCCAGCGTGGAAATGCTGGCCTTTTCCTTTCTCATAGGACAAACGGAAAGGAGCATATAAATAATCATGCCGAAATTAGGGAGGTGCATGATTATATCTCTCACATTACAACAAATCGAAAAAATGCGCGACGTTGATATGCGGGCGGTTGATATAAACAGCCTTGTGGATGTGAGCGCCCTCACCTTCGACAGCAGCTTATCCCGGAAGGAACGCGAGGATTGGATTATCAGGACACATAGAAATCCTTACTGCTTCCGTTATGGTGACATGGGAGTGAAAATTGAATTTACCGACGACGGCCCACCCCTCCAAGACCTAATTATAGACTTCATGCAGCGCAAGAAAAGCGGCCTGTGACAGCCTTCCTGCCACGGCGACAACATTGTCCGCATTACCCCAAAATGGTATAATATAGGTGTAATGTGACGGGAAGGAGGTTTCATGGCTCGGCCATTGGATAGGCAAAATATACTCACATTAGCGGTAAATAAAATCAAGATTTGGTATGTGGCGTTTTACATCCGCTTATCCCGTGAGGATGCGAGAGGCTACGATGAATCCGAGAGCGTACAAAATCAACGCCTGATTCTCAAAGACTGGCTAAATAATCAGTTTGACGGCGAGGAATATGTATATGTTGACGAGTATGTGGACGATGGCGTAAGCGGGACAACGGACGATGAACGCCCGGAGTTTCAAAGGATGCTCCGCGATATAGAGGCCGGGAAAGTGAATTGCGTGGTTGTGAAAAACCTCGCCCGCAGTTTCAGGAACTATTCAGACCAGGGCTACTATTTGGACGATTGGTTTGTCCGCAACAAGGTTCGCTTTGTTTCCCTCTACCAGCAGAGCATCGATACCTACAAAGACCCCCACGGCGCAACGAATATCGGCGTCCCTGTGCAGGGAGTTTTGAACGAGCGTCACGCACAGGACACATCGGAGAGCGTTCGCAAGGTCTTTGACAAGAAGCGCGAAAAGGGGTTACATATCGGCTCTTTCGCGGCCTACGGCTACAAAAAAGACCCGCAGGACAAAAACGCTTTGGTGATTGACGAGGAAGCCGCCGCCGTGGTGCGGGACATTTTCACATGGTTTTTGGACGGCATGAGCAAAAACGCTATCGTGCGGACGCTCAATACTCGCGGCGTGTTGTGCCCTTCCTTGTATAAAGGGAGCAAGGGCTTAAAGTACAAAAATCCCAATGCCGACAACAAGCCGCTTTGGAATGCCAAGACCATCACCGACATTTTGAAAAACCGTTTATATGTCGGGGATATGGTACAGGGGCGTTACCGGGTAAGGAGTTACAAAATCCATGTGCAAGACACAGTGCCGGAAAACGAGTGGTTTGTCGTGGAGAACACCCACGAACCGATTATTGACCGTGAAAGGTTTGGCAAAGTGCAGGAACTATTGAAGCGCGACACACGCACAGGCCCAGGACAAAAGAAGCTGTATCTATTCAGCGGGTTCCTGCGTTGCGCCGATTGCGGCAAGTCAATGGTACGCAGCGAAGTCAGAGGCACGGTATATTATTACTGCCGTACTTATAAGGAGCAATCCAAAGCCGCTTGCACAAAACACTCCATCAGGCATAACACGTTAGAGGCGGTAGTTTTATATGTAATCCGGCAGCATGTGTATACGGCGGTTTCCTATACCGAGGTAATTTCTAGTATCAACAAGGCCCCTCTGAAAAAGAGCCAATCCATTAAACTTGATGACCTGATAGCGGCAAAGGAAAAAGAGCTTGCCAAGATTACCCGGTATAAGCAAAGCATCTATCAGGACTGGAAGGACGGTGAAATCATCCATAAGGATTACCGCCATATGCACGAGGATTACGAACAGCAAGCCGAAACAATCAACGCCGCCATAGCCAATCTGAAAGCGGAGCGCGCCGAACTTGAAAAAGGCATTGACACGGAAAACCCGTTTTTGGCGGCGTTCAGAAGGTACGAGAATATCGACAAGCTGACAAGGGATGTAGTGATTGAGCTTATAGAGCAAATCAAGGTCTACGAAAACGGCAATATCAGTGTCAAGGTAAAATACAGTGATCATCTGCGCCAGATTGTAGAATACATCGAAGCCAACACACATTCAGCGGTGGGATAAAGACCCACTTTTTATTAAGCGGTTTGTTTTCTTAATATAACTGCCCCGGTGTCTCCAGTCGGTCCAGTTGGGCCAGTGTCTCCGGTTGGTCCAGTTGGACCTGTGGGACCAGTCGGGCCTATGGGACCGGTCGGGCCGGTGTCTCCAGTGGGACCAGTCGGACCAGTGGGGCCAGTTGGACCAGTCGGACCAGTCGGGCCTATGGGACCAGTGGGGCCTGTGTCTCCGGTTGGACCAGTCGGGCCTATGGGACCGGTCGGGCCGGTGTCTCCAGTGGGACCAGTCGGACCAGTGGGGCCAGTGGGGCCAGTTGGACCAGTCGGGCCTATGGGACCAGTTGGGCCAGTGTCTCCGGTTGGGCCAGTCGGGCCTATGGGACCCGTGGGGCCTGTGTCTCCGGTTGGGCCAGTCGGGCCTATGGGACCAGTCGGACCTGTGGGACCAGTCGGACCTGTGGGACCCGTGGGGCCTGTGTCTCCGGTTGGGCCAGTCGGGCCTATGGGACCAGTCGGACCTGTGGGACCAGTCGGACCTGTTGGACCCGTGGGACCTGTTGGACCCGTGGGACCTGTTGGACCTGTTGGACCCGTGGGACCAGTCGGACCTGTAGGACCTGTTGGACCTGTGGGGCCAGTCGGACCTGCGACACCTGTAGGACCTGTGGGACCTGTTGGACCAGTCGGACCTGTGGGACCTGTGGGGCCAGTCGGACCTGCGACACCTGTAGGACCGGTGGGACCTGTTGGACCTGTGGGACCAGTCGGACCTGTGGGGCCTGAAATGTCGTCTTGCACAACCATAAGGGCTGCTCTGACGGGAACGGGCGTTCCATAGGTGACGAGAGCATCGCTTTGGTTGATCAATGAGAGAGTCACCGGCGCAGTTACGACTTGAATGATACCCATCCCGACAACTTCACCGGTTCTAATTGGTGAATCACCAATCTGAAAATCGCCTTGCGATGAAGACAGAGCAAATACGGCTCCGTTTGTCGACTGAGATGACTGGGTCGTTACCCACCAATTAATAACATATCTGCCTGCTTCATTAAAGGTTATGACACCTGTTCCGCTGTTGTAGCTGATATTTCCAGCAGTGAATTTGACTGTATCAAATATTACATTGCCTGCGACAGCTACAGTTCCGGAAGCTGCCCGCTCTAATAGCAAAGCTATATCGCTCATACTTAATCCTCCTAATTTTAAGCCGGAAATCACATGAACCCTTTGAATGGGTCCATTGTTTCCCGATACTACATAGTATGAAAAGCCCGCGGCGTGTGTTAATACAGGAATACATGACAGACAAGCAGCCCGCTTGCCCAAAAGTTTCAGCGCCCATTTCATAGCGCACTTTTCTTACGAAATGAATTATGGTATACTGAGACCATTCATACGCGAAAAATACCAAAATAAAGGAGAAACCAAGTATGCTGCTGCAGAATTTGCCAGATTTTCGCTGGGACAAAACTTCTTTGATGACGTACAAGGAAGAGCCGGGAACTCATTATAAAGGAACCACCAGACAGGTTCTGTTTGACGGCGCCTTCCCGGATTTGCCTGTTCAATTGCGATATTTTGAAATCCAGGCAGACGGATACTCCACGTTGGAAAAGCACCAGCACGCCCATCTTGTGGTGATTATGCAGGGAAAGGGGCAGGTACTGGACGGGGACCAAATCCATTCGGTAGAGACAAACGATGTTATTACCTTTGGCCCGGATACCTTCCATCAACTGCGGGCCACGGAAGGAGAGCCTCTGGGATTTCTTTGCCTTGTGAACGTGGATCGCGACAGGCCGGTTCTGCCCTCTGAGGAAGAGTGGAATAAACTATGTGAAAATCCGCAGGTAGCGGAATTTATAAGGAGATAAAATCATGTCGCCGGAACGAAGTTTTGGATTTGATACGAAAATGGTGCATGCCGGCCATATCCCGGATTCACAGACGGGAGCAAGGGCCGTGCCGATTTATCAGACGTCCTCATTCGTCTTCTACGATACGGACCACGCGGCGGAATTGTTTGACCTGAGACAATACGGGCATATTTATTCCAGAATCAGCAACCCCACCGTATCTGTGCTTGAAGAGCGTATGGCGGCGCTGGAAGGGGCCACCGGCGCGGTGGCGACTGCCAGCGGTATGGCGGCGCAGCTGGCGGTATTTATGACCTTATTGGATCCCGGAGATGAGATCGTCTCTTCTTCCCACTTATATGGCGGGACCTTGACGCAACTGACCCATACCTTGTCAAGAATGGGCGTGACGGTTCATTATGTGGATCCCACGGATATCCAGGCCTGGGAACGGGCGGTCACGCCGAAGACCAGGGCGTTTTACGGAGAACTGATTGGAAATCCGCAGGGAAGCATTCTCGATCTGGAACGCGTTTCCGCTTTAGCGGCCCACCATCGCATTCCCTTAATTATTGACAATACGATAGCGACGCCCTATTTATGCAGGCCGATGGAATTCGGAGCGACCATTACCGTATACTCCGCCACCAAATTTATTGGCGGCCATGGAAATTCCCTTGGGGGACTGGTTCTCGATACGGGAAAATTTGATTACTCTTCCTTTCCGTCCATAGCCGCTCCGTCGCCGAAATACCATAATCTGCGGTTTTACGATACTTTCGGTCATTACGCGTTTTTAATGAAAGTCCGGACGGAGACCGTCCGGGACACAGGATGCTGCCTGTCACCTTTCAACGCGTTTTTGCTGCTTCAGGGCATCGAAACTCTTTCGCTGCGCATGAACAAGCATGTGGACAACGCGCTGAAAATCGCCCGATATTTGGAAGAAAGCCCCGATGTCGCCTGGGTGTCTTATGCGGGACTGCCAAGCCACCCGCAGCACGATCTGGCAAAGAAATATTTACCCCGCGGCGCGGGAGCGGTTTTATCCTTTGGCTTAAAAAAACGCGCTGATGAAGACGTGCGTGAAACCGGAAAACGTTTTATCGGCAAATTGACACTATTCAGCCATTTGGCAAATATAGGAGATGTTCGCAGCCTGGTGATCCATCCTGCCTCGACCACGCACCAGCAGCTGTCGGATGATGAACTGCGGGACGCCGGCGTAGGGCCGGAGCTGATCCGTTTGTCAATTGGCATTGAAACATTGGAGGATTTGATATGGGATCTGGATCAGGCTTTTCATGCTCTATCAATTTAAGAGATACGCTTACCAAAGAGGAACAGGCGATCTATCAAAACCCGGAAACTGTGAGACATATCCTGTTTAACAGCAGAACGATCGCCATGGTCGGCCTGTCCGCCGAGAGCCATAAAGCGAGCAACATGGTGGCCACTTATCTGCGCTCCGCCGGATACCGGATCATCCCTGTCAACCCCCGGGCCGACAGCATTTTGGGAGAAAAATGCTACCCCGATCTGCGCAGCATTCCGGAACCGGTCGATCTCGTAGATATCTTCAGACCGTCGCAGGCTTGCCTGGATATCGTGGAAGAAGCCATCGCATGCGGGGCTAAGGCTGTATGGATGCAGCTTTCAATCGCCAATGTTGAAGCCGCGAAGCTGGCATTGGACGCAGGCCTGATGGCGGTCATGGACATGTGCGTGAAGATGGAGCACGGGAGATACAGCGGAGGTTTGCACGAGGCGGGCATGAATACCGAGATCGTTTCCGCCCGCCGCATCCATCGCTATGTTTAAATAGATACGATACTTACAAGGGGATGAAAGGGGATTTTTATGAAGGCGGTAACCTACACAAAATATGGGCCACCGGAAGTCCTTCAGCTTAGCAAGGTGGAAACGCCAACTCCCGGGGACGACGAAGTTCTTGTCAAAATACATGCGACAACCGTAAATCGAACGGACTGCGGATTTAGAAATCCGGAATATTTTGCTGTCAGAATAGTCGGCGGACTCTTTCGGCCAAAGCGAAAGATATTAGGCAGTGAAATGTCCGGCGTAATTGAAGCGGTCGGGAAAGACGTTAAAATGTTTAAAAAGGGAGATCCGGTTTTTGGATTAAATACTTTGAAATTCGGAACGCACGCCGAATCCGTTTGCATATCTGAAAATGGTTCGATTGCAATAAAGCCGGCCAATATGTCCTTTGAAGAGGCGGCCGCCGTTTGCGACGGGCTGATGCTGGCCATGACGTACATCAGAAAAATAGATTTCAAGAACGCACGAAAAATCCTGGTGAATGGCGCGTCGGGTTCCATCGGTTCCGCGTTTGTACAGCTTGCGAAATACTATGGGGCTGAAATTACGGCAGTATGCGATACCAGGAATATCGAATTAGTGAAGTCGATTGGCGCAGAAAAAGTAATAGACTACACGAAAGAGGATTTTACAAAAGTTGACCAAATATATGATATCGTTGTGGACGCCGTTGGTAAAAGCTCATTTTTTCGCTGCAAAAGGCTGCTGAAGCGAGGAGGAGTATATTTTTCGACGGAACTGGGTTTTTTATCACAGAATATTTTTTTAGCGCTGCTGACTCCAATTTTCAGCAGTAAAAAAGTCAAGTTTCCAATTCCCAGGGACAGTAAAGAAGATAT
>DATMXY010000449.1:0-9204 GCA_035561275.1 Anaerovoracaceae bacterium
ATGTTATACTATACGGTAACTTCGCCGGTTCCCATTAGCAGTCGAAATCTATGAATCTATAAGGCTTGCAGAGATTCATGATTTCGTTGCATAAGTTCGCCGACAATTTGCTTCGTCAAATTGGGCGAGCTAGTAGATCCGGGGCACTGAAAAGGAGAGATCAACATGACACAGAAAACCTATTACATTTCAACGCCGATTTATTATCCAAGCTCCAACCTGCATATCGGTCACACCTACTGCACCGTGATGGCGGACGCCATGGCACGCTTCAAGAGACTGACGGGTTATGACGTGATGTTCCTGACCGGCACCGACGAGCATGGGCAGAAGATCCAGAAGGTGGCCGACGAAAAGGGCATGCCGCCCCAGCAGCACGTCGACGAAATCGTGGACGGGATCAAAGAGCTCTGGAAGACCATGGAGATCTCCTATGACGATTTCATCAGAACGACAGAACCCCGCCACGTGAAGCGGGTTCAGGATATATTCATGAAGATGTACGAGAAAGGCGATATCTACAAGGGGGAATATGAAGGCTGGTACTGCACCCCCTGCGAGGCCTTCTGGACCGAAACCCAGATCGTGGACGGCAAATGCCCGGACTGCGGAAGGCCCGTGGAAAAGGCCAAAGAATCGGCGTATTTCTTCAGCCTTTCCAAATATCAGGACAAACTGATCGATTTGTTTGAGAACAATCCCGAATTCCTGCAGCCGGAGACCAGGAGAAACGAGATGCTGAGCTTTGCCAGGCAGGGTCTGGAGGATCTGTGCATTTCAAGATCCTCCTTCAGCTGGGGCATTCCGGTACCCATCGACGAAAAGCATGTCATCTACGTTTGGCTTGACGCGCTTTCCAACTATATCACCGCACTGGGATACCCGGACGAGCCGGAAAAGTACGATAAGTACTGGCCCGCCGACGTCCACCTGGTGGGCAAGGAAATCGTCCGGTTCCATACCATCATCTGGCCGGCGATGCTCATGTCCCTTGACGTTCCGCTGCCGAAGAAGGTGCTGGGCCATGGCTGGATCCTGCTGGAAGGCGGCAAGATGTCCAAATCGAGAGGAAACATCGTGGACCCCGTAAAGCTTATTGCGCGGTACGGCGTCGACGCGCTGAAATATTTCCTGCTGAGGGAGTATACCTTCGGGCAGGACGGCCTGTTTACCAATGAAGTCATGCTGAACCGCATGAACTTCGACCTGGCGAACGACCTTGGCAACCTTGTGAGCAGGACTGTAGCAATGATTGAAAAGTATAACGGCGGAACGCTGCCCCAGGCGAAGGCCGAAGGCGAATTTGACGCCGACCTGAAAGCTGTCGCGTTGGGCGCGGCGGCGAAGGTGGAAGCCTATATGGACAAATTCAGCTTCAGCCAGGCTTTGGAGGAGATCTGGATCGTCATCAGGCGGACCAATAAATATATCGATGAAACCATGCCCTGGGTCCTGGCAAAGGATGACGCTTCAAAGGACCGTCTCGACACCGTGCTGCACAACCTTGCGGAAGCGCTCAGGATCGTTTCGGTCCTGATCTATCCGTTTATGCATACGACCTCCGCCAAGATCAGAAAACAGCTGGGCATCTGGTATGCCGACGTCCTCTGGGCGGATGCATTCACATTCGATATGCTGGGCGGTGAAACGGTCAAGAAGGGAGACGCCATCTTCCCGAGGCTCGACATCGAGAAGGAACTGGAGGAGCTGGAAGCACTGAAAGGCGAACCCGGACCTGTTAGCCCGGAAGAGCCGGCAAAACCTGAAGCTGCCGGATCATCCGAACCGGCCGAGTCCGGCGAAGCGAAAAAAGCTGCGGAATCTGAACCGCCGGCCACGGAATTTAAACCGGAAATCACTATAGACGATTTCGGAAAGATCGACCTGAAGGTCGGAGAGATCCTGGAGTGCAGAAAGCACCCAAAAGCCGACAAGCTGCTGGTTTCCCGGGTGAAAATCGGTACCGACATCAGGCAGATCGTATCCGGCGTGGCGAAGGACTTCACTCCTGAACAAATGAAGGGGAAGCGAGTTGTCGTCGTCGCCAACCTGAAGCCCATCAACCTGAGGGGTGAGGAATCCAGAGGCATGATCCTGTTTGCGGAAAACGGGGAGAAGCTGGAATTTGTGACCACGGAGGCTGCCGACGGAAGCACCGTACTCTAGTAATAATTGGCGCCTGCTGGGTACAAATCCAGCTTGGAAAGGATAGGAATATGCTGTTTGATTCCCATGCACATTTAAATAGTGAGAGATATGACGGCAGCGAGAGGGATAAGGTCATCGAGGCCATCGAAAAGTCGGACCTGTCCTACGTCATGGACGTCGGCTACGATCTGGAAAGCTCCGTCATGGCGATCAAGCACGCGGAGCAATATCCCTGGTGCTATGCCGTTATCGGCTGCCATCCACATGATACGAAGACCATGGACGAGGCGACTCTCGCCATGTTCAAAGGCCTGGGGAAAAAACCCAAGGTGAAGGCTATCGGGGAAATCGGCCTGGACTTTTATTACAACCATTCGGAGAAGGATGTGCAGGAGTACTGGTTCCGGAGGCAGGCGCAGCTTGCGGTGGAACTTGATATGCCCATTGTGATCCATGACAGGGACGCCAACGATGAAGTGATGCGCATCTTAAAGGAAGAGGGCGTTTTCAGCAATGCGAGGGCCGAAAGACTGGGGGATGCGAAGCTCCTGATGCATTGCTTTTCAGGAAGCAAAGAACTTGCCCGCCAGTATGTAAAACTGGGCGCCACCATCTCTGTCGCCGGACCGGTCACTTATAAAAACGCCAGAAAAAGTGTTGAGGTGGTGCAGGAGATCCCTCTGGAACATCTGCTCATCGAGACGGATTCGCCTTATCTTACGCCGGAACCCCTGCGGGGAAAGGTAAACCGGCCGGACTATGTGGAATATACGGCGCGTAAAGTCGCGGAGATCAAAGGGATCAGTTATGAAGAGGCGGCCCGGATCACCTGTGAAAACGCGAAAAAATTTTTCTCTATTGAATAACAAGGTGAAATGAAAGCGTGAACGGAATTCCGGTTCACCTCATGCCGACCTCTCGATTATTTTTGACAAAACCCGTCCCGGTTTCCAGGAAGCCGGGATTTTTTTTGCGGAAAAATAAGGCTAATTAGCTGAAATTTCAAAGATTTCACTACAAGTTATTACAAAGTTACCTATAAAAGACGGGCTATACTGAGAAAAAGGGGGGATTGTAGTGGAATTACAATTGGAACATGTGCGGAATACAATTTTCGGCAAGCTTCTTAAGGCGCCCCGTCCGGCGTCTAAAGCTGCAGCCTTTGATTATGCAAGGATCGCTGTGATCGTCGTCAGCTCGGTGCTGCTGGGAAGAGCGGTCCTGTTTTATGCCTTTTTCCCCTGCGGGATCGCGCTGATCACCGCTCTGATGCACAAGGGGAAAGCGAATATTTACACCCTGCCCCTGATTCTGGGCGGGCTGTTCACCAATTATCGGACAGGCTATGACGTTTGGGGGGACGCCATAGCGATCGCAGCCTGCGCAGTGGTTTTTTTCCTTACCGCAAAGATGAACATGGGGATCGTTGTGAAAGCCTTTACCGCGGCCGGGATCATGGTACTGTCAAAATCGGTGTATTATCTGACGGCGCGGCTCGTGTTTATTTACGATATCTTTATGATGCTCGCCGAAGCGGTTATCATTCTGGCGCTGGTCTACCTTTTCAACAGGTTTTACGGTCTGCTGGACAAGGGGAGGAAAATAAACAGCACGGTTCCGGAGGGCATTATTGCCACTTCGGCGGTGTTCGTACTGATGCTCGGAGGGCTCGGGATCGAATTTGTGACGTTCTTTTCGGTGGCATACCTGGGGGCTTTGTTTATTACGCTGATCATAGGATATAAGATCGGGATCATGGAAGGGGGGGTATCCGGCATTGCCTCGGGGATGGTCGCCATGTTCCTGACCGCCGGTTCTCCTGCCGTCATCGGGATCTTCGCCTGTGCCGGAATGACGGCGGGCTTCTTTAAGGGACTGAACCGCATCGTCGCGGGGGCCTGCTTTGCCGCGGTCTGCACGGCTTTCGGCCTGGTCAGGGGATACCCTGAACTTTACATTTCCATCTACGATCCGCTTCTCGCCGCCGCCATTTTTATCGCAATTCCGCGCAAATGGATGAGCCGGATCGAGCTGCTTCTGGCACAGGTAAGGAGGGACCACATCTATGAGGAACTGACGGCGAAAGACCGGATGCAGCTGACCCTGGGCGGTTATCTTGAAACTTTTGATAGGCTCGCGGCGCTTTACGGCGGCAACAGGAGCAGGAACAACATCATTTCCATGCAGTTCAAAGGCATGGCAAAGGTCACGAGGAGCATGATGGAATCCCTGTCCGCTTCGGAAATCTCGGTGCATACCGCAAAGGAAAAATACAGCGTCAAGGTGGGCGTTTCCGGCTACGCAAAAGAAAGGGCCGTCTCCGGAGACAGCTATATCTGCGCCGACCTGAAGAATGGGGATTATATGATCGCCTTGAGCGACGGCATGGGAAAAGGGGAAATCGCGTCGAGGGAGAGCGAATTGACCATTACTTCGCTTTACAACCTGATGAAGGCGGGTTTCGACGTGGAGCTGGCTTTGAAGACGATCAATTCCCTGCTTTTATTCAAATCGACGGAGGAAATCTTCTCAACGGTGGACCTTGGACTGTTCAGCAAGGTCACTGGAAAGATGAAATTCTTTAAGATCGGTGCGGCGGCGACCTTCATCAAACGGTCGGATAAGGTGGAAGCCATCAAGGTTTCCGCGCTGCCCATGGGGATCGTGGACAGCATCAGGATCAACCACCTTGAACTCCAGGCCCGGAGAGGGGATGAGATCATCATCGTTTCCGACGGCATCACGGAGGCCGACCGGTCCGACGCAAATATGGAATGGATCAGGGAAACCATTGCGAATATCCGGTCCCGGGATCCTCAGACCATGTCGGACCTCATCGTCAACAAGGCGGTGGAGCGCTACGGCCTGAAGGAAAAGGACGATATGACCGTGATCACGGCCATCGTAAGCTAGACATCATATAGATCTTCCAGAGACTTGATAATCTGTGTCATGACATAGTTGTGCGGAGTGTTTATTTTCAGCTGCTTTCCCATTTTCACGATCACACCGTTCAGGCTGTCGATTTCTGTGGGAATTTTACGTTCAATATCCTGTGAGGTTGAGGATCGGTGCCCGTAGGTGGGCGGCAGTATTTTTTCAAAGAATTCTTTTTTATATGATTCGGCGTCTGCCCAGAAGGTTTCCTGGCCCGATGCGTGCATGACCGCGAAGATCTCGGAAATGATGCCTTCCATGAGCGAAATTGACCTTTCGCTTTTCATCAGTCCGCCGTAATTGGTTCCCAAAATAGTGCTGAGAGGATTCAGCGTACAGTTAAACAACATTTTCGCCCAAAGCGTTTTACCGATTTCATTTGTCAGCTCGCAGGGAATACCGCCCCGGTCGATGGCGTCGGCAAGCTTTTCACACGGTTCCGCCGGGCAGCCGAAAATGCTGCCGATGGATATGGGAGTTGTAATAACTGTTGCTTCGCTGATGTGGAGCTCCGGACGCTTAAACCCGATGGCAAAACTTGCGTGATAAATTTGATGTATATGAAAAATACCTGTAAATGCCTGCTCGTTTCCGTAACCGTTTTGAAACAGCACCATGCGCCCTTCCGGACCCAGGATATCGTTTCTCCTGCGCGCGAGGCTTTCTGCGATATCGGCGTTGCCTGTCACTTTTGCGCTGTTGATAATAAAGTCATAGCCGCCTTCCGCCTTCTCGATTTTATCATAAATTCGGATTTTATCCGGTGAAATTGCAACCTGACCAAGGATACCGCGCCGCTCAACGCCGTGTTTTCTGATCGCTTCCGCTGTTTCGTCTCTTACGAGCAGGTCTGCGTCCGCATTGGACTGATATAGAGCGGATGCGAGAGAAAGCCCCACGGCGCCGCATCCGACGAGCAATACTTTCATATTGTTCTCCTTTGTTTGAGAGTGGGATCCATGCATTTATGCGGTAGTTCAGTCTATTCCGACAGTTGGTCCAACAGCCTGTTCAGCACGACTGCGGCCTGCGCATAGGAAGAAACCGATGCGCCGTCCGTAAACTGTGACAAGTCAGTGGCGGGTTCGGCAAGCTTCAGCTCCACGGCTTTCAGGGCCTTGTCCATGAAGACAACCATATCCTGGCGCGTGATGTAATCCTTCGGCCCGAAGAGACCGCCGGCCTTGCCGGAGGTTATGCCGAGGGCCTTTGCGATTCCGACGGCATCATAGTAATAATCGCGCTCTTTTACGTCCGGGAAATTGCCGCTGAAATCGGCTTGAAGGTTCAGCGCTCTCACAAGCATCACCATGAAATCCGCCCGTGTGGTAACATCGGTTGACAAGGTATAACCGTGTTGTACTTATCAACCCGATGTTGATGTTAATGTTAGTTTACGCCTTCAATCATGTTTGTCAATGCAAATTTACGTCGAAAAAGGCAAGCCGTCTGCCGAAACCGTCTGCCGAAATCAAAACATTTCTTGCATTTTGACAAAGTAAATGTTAATATAATTTCCAATTGTTTAAAAATCTGAGCACAGGAAATACTGCAAGATAAGAATGTTAAGCGACAGATAAAGTACTGATAAAGTACTGATAAAGTACTGATAAAGTACTGAAAGACGGGGGAAGAAAAATGGAGCTATGGATAACGGAGCAGCAGAATGAGAATGTGAATTTTACCTGCAGAGTGAAGAAAACGATTTACTCGGAGAAAACGGATTTTCAGGAAATCGAAATCCTGGAAACGGAATATTTCGGAAAGATGATGATTCTGGACGGAGTGATCCAGACCACCACCTTTGACGAATTCATCTATCATGAAATGATCGTTCATGTGCCGATGTTCGCCCATCCTCACCCGAAAAAGGTTCTCGTGATCGGCGGCGGGGACGGAGGCAGCGTCAGGGAGATCCTTAAGCATGACAGCGTTGAAAAGGTGCATTGGGTGGATATCGACGGCAAAGTCATTGAAGCCTGCAAAACATACCTGCCTGAGTGGAATCATATGGTACACGGTAATCCGCTTGTGGAACTGAAGATTCAGGACGGCCTGAAGCATATGAAGGAGTCCAAAGGGCAGTATGACGTGATCGTCGTGGACTGCTCCGACCCCGTGGGACCGGGCGAGCTCCTGTTTCAGTATGATTTTTATAAGGACATTTTTGGAGCCCTCAGGGAAGACGGCCTGTTTGTACAGCAGACGGAATCCCCGTTCTACCACAGGGATCTGATCCGCAGGATTCAGAAGGATGTAGGTTCCCTTTACCCCATCACCCGGTTGTATACGGCCAACATACCGACCTATCCCAGCGGATTGCACTGCTTTACCATCGGTTCAAAGAAATATGAGCCGTCGGCGCCGTCCGTATCAAGGGCGCCGGATTTTGAGACCCGCTGCTATTCGCCGGAAACCCACGCCGCAGCCTTTGTGCTGCCGAAGTACGTCAAAGAACTGGTGGAATAGCGGAAAATATGATATACTGGTTCCATTGACAAGACGGCAAAACCGCAAGAAAGGAACCATTGGTCATACTGCGGCGCAGCTTGTATGACTCTATCAAAGCATGATTACGGAACGGGTAAAAAATACAATTATAAATAACAACCTGATCGAAAAAGGTGAGCACATCGTCATCGGCCTCTCCGGAGGCCCCGATTCGGTGTGCCTTTTTCATATTTTGTACAGGCTCAGGGAAGAGCTGGATATCCGGCTCCACGCGGTCCATATCAACCACGGCCTGAGGCCGGGAGCGGCTGATGAGGATCAGCGGTATGCGGAAGCTCTCTGCGCGGAATATCAGGTGCCATGCCATTCCTTTTCTTTCGATGTGAGCCGCATCGCCAAAGAAGAAGGGATCTCAAGCGAGGACGCGGGCAGACAGGTGCGTTATCGGTCCTTTTTTGAGGTCGCGGGTCGGATCGCCGCGCAAACGGGCGCCCCGGCAAAGATCGCGGTGGCCCAGAACATGAACGACCAGGCGGAAACGATCCTGATGCGCATCCTCCGGGGCACGGGGACCGACGGCCTTGCCGGCATCGAATACCTGCGCACGGAAAAAGGAAAAGGCGTCGTCATCCGCCCGCTGCTGGACGTGACCCGGGAGGAAATCGAGGGCTATTGCAGGGAAAATAACCTGGATCCTCGCATTGACCTGACCAATCTTGAGCCCGTCTATACGCGGAACAAGATCCGCCTGGAGCTGCTGCCGTACCTTTCCGGGAAATTTAACCCGAATATAACTTCGGCGTTAAACCGCCTTTCGAAGATCGCAAAAGAGGACAAAGAGTATTTCAGCCAAAGGGTGGATGAAATTATTGCGGAACATGCGGTTTTCGCGGAGGATGGGCTTGCCGGCACGCCTGGCAGCCCTGGAAATTCCGACAGGTCCGGCAACCCTGGGAATTCCGGTAAATCAGGCAATCCCGGCAGGGTCGCCGTACCCCTTGGCATCCTTTGCGGAGAGCGTCCGGCCGTCCGGCACAGGCTTATCATAAAGCTTTTTGAAAGCATCGGCCTGTCAAAGGACATAACCGCTTCCCACCTGGAACAGGCGGACCGCCTCCTGCAGGAGAAAAAGACTTCCGCAGCGGCGGATTTCACGGCAGGGTATGCCATGAGAATATCTTATGACACGGCGGAGTTTTATAAGAAGACTGAACCGCAAAGCATGGACTTTGAATATGAAATTAACATAAATAAGGAAGGCGTCATTGAAATTCCTGAATTAAATGCGGAAATCGGGGTAAAAATTCATAGAAGACAGGATTTACCGGAATTTAAGCGGCAGGAATCCGGCAGAAGAGCCGTATGCCGGCTCAGTCTTGATCGAATGGAAGCGGCGGCGGAGACCGGCGGTCTCAAGCCCGTACTTAGAACGAGAAGGCAGGGTGATTATATCGTACCGCTCGGCATGCAGGGCCGCAAAAAGCTCCAGGATTTTTTTGTTGACGAAAAATGCCCGGCGCAGGACAGAGACCGGGTTCCCCTTTTCTGTCTGGGCCCGGAGGTGATCTGGGCGGCATGGCCGGCAGGGGGCAGGATCAGCGAGAATTTCAAAGTGGAAGACAGCACTGGAAGAATCATTTTACTTGAATATTCACCAAAAATATGATA